>JBNMNM010000122.1:0-8003 GCA_051275585.1 bacterium
GCTTTATAACGAATCCCTCGTTGTACTAACGCCTTAAAATAATGCTTAGTCACATAAGCAGGATTGCAACAAGAAGAATGATTTACTCTTCTTTGAATATATTGAGTATAAAAATGAATCGCTTTCTTATCTTGTTTTAATGCTTGATAGTTTTCTGCTAAATCATAATATGCAAAAATGATGTACTGATTGAAGTCCAGCATTTTTAATAGTATTTTTATTGATTTTTGATGCTGTTTAATCTCTAAAAAATAGGAACCTAAATCATAATAGTGCCAATTGTTTTTTGGTGAAAATCGAATGGCCTTTTTATAATACAAAATTTTTAATTTTTGATTTTTCTCACGATTTGCTTTTTTGCTCCAATAATTTGATTTTTTATTGTTTGTTGTTTCTTTCCCTATTTCTAATTCTACAAGTAGTCTTGATTTGATTATTTCTTGTTGAATAATGTTAGGTATTATTTTTTCAATTGAAATTGAATCTGAAGATACATCTGTAGGATTTGCAAATAGTGTTGGTATGAAGTACAAAATTGCACAAAAAATAGTGAAAATAGGGAACATTAATTTTACTCAAAAATAATAATTGGTATTATTTAAAGATAAATTTTACTAAGAAACAAATTTAAACAAAGGTTTGTTACTATGATGAATATGCAAATTAGGAAACTATTATTTAGTGTCATTAGTTCTATTTTAATAATGGGAAGTGCACATGCACAGTCAAGAGGATTTGGCGTTGGAGCTATCTTAGGTGATCCAACAGGGATAACTGCAAAATATTGGTTAAATAAAAAATCAGCTCTTTCAACTGGTTTAGGATGGTCTTCGGGGAAAACAAGCAAAGTTCATTGGTATGGTGATTATTTAATCCATAATTACCGTTTGTTTCGTCTCAAAAAAGGAAAACTACCAGTATATTATGGTATCGGATTAAGAATGAAATCTGATGATGAAATAAAAGGAGGAGTACGAGTTCCATTAGGAATTGCATATCAATTTGAAAATTATCCTCTTGATGTATTAGCAGAAATTGCACCAATATTAGAACTGTTTCCATCAACAAAATTTACTGCAAGTGGTGGGATTGGTCTTCGATACTTTTTTAAGTAAATGTTAGAATTGTCCTAGCAGAAAGAGGGGGATCCAAATTAGTCGTTACTTCTTCAATTGTTCTAGTAATTGGGGGTAAGACTCTAATGTTGAATTCATACCTGCAACATCGAAAATTTCTGCTTGAGATTGTAAAGTTTCTCCATATTCCTGCAAAAGAGGAATATTATTTTTATTTCCTAATTCAAATAAGTTTTCTCCAAATGTTTTAATATTATCAAAAACTCGATCGTTTTTAACAATATTCCATTGTTCCCACACTTCATTTTTTAAATGATCAATTAGATGAGGTGGCAGATTCCATTGTTTTTGAGGAATTTTCTTTATCTGAAGTACCAATACTTGCGACTATAGAAATTGATTTTCCTTTCATAATTGCATGAACAATAGGAGTTTCTGCTGTTGTCGCTAAATCCGCTTTTCCATCGAGAACTGCTTGAAGGCTAGATTTTCCAGATGTATAAGGTTTAAAAATTATATCTAAGCCTTCATTTTTAAAAAATTCTTTTGTTGTTGCAATATATACCAAAGTACCAATCATTTGACTTGCATCAGCAAAAACTACTTTTTTAAGAGGTTGATTTGTTGGTTTAGTCGAGAGTTGTTTCCATCCAAAACTAATTCCAATGATACTAAGAACAATAATTCCTATAACCCATTCTTTTTTCATATTTTTCTCCAAAAAATAATTTAATATAAAATATATTAGAGATATTTCCCTATTTAAACATATCGTTTGAAGTCAAGAATATATTTCTTTTTATCAAAAAAATAAGTGTTTTAAAGCACAAAGTTAAATATATAATTAAATTTTTAATAGGAGGGCTATTTTATCTAAGATATTGATATTATAGTTTTTTTAATTAAAATTAAAGACAAAATAATTTTGATGTAGATGTGATTATAATTTTGGAAGGGGTTGAAACGTTAGGCTGAAGCATTTTAAAAGGAAATCCATCCATTTGATAAATGGATGGAGAATTCGATTAAAGTTCGAATTTTGGTAGTCCTGAAAGGGATCGTGCAGCATTAATTGTATTATACATTAACATTGCAATTGTCATAGGGCCAACTCCACCAGGAACAGGAGTTGCTGCGGCTGCAACATCTTGGATTGCGTCATAATCAACATCACCAACAAGTCGAGATCCACGAGGATGAGTAGGATCTTCAATTCGGTTCATTCCTACATCAAGAACAACAGCACCTTTTTTGACCCACTCTTTTTTTACAAAGTGTGGTTTTCCAATTGCTGCAATTAAAATATCTGCTTCTTTACAAACTTCAGGAAGATTTTCTGTTCGAGAGTGACAAAGGGTAACTGTTGAATCCCAGCCTTTTAACGACATTAATATGGAAAGAGGTCTTCCAACAATATTACTTCTTCCTAAAATAACGACTTTTTTTCCTTTTGTTTCAAAACCATTTCTTTTGATCAGTTGTAAAACTCCAAAAGGTGTGCATGGCATGAAATGAGGTGCTCCAGTTGCAAGAAGTCCTACATTGTGAGGATGAAAGCAATCTACATCTTTTTCAGGTCGAATGGTAAGAGTTACTTCTTCTTCATTACACTGTTTCGGTAGTGGAACTTGGCATAAAATTCCATGAACTTTAGGGTTTTCATTAAGTTCACCAATTACCTTTAAAAGCTCTTCTTGAGTTGTAGTTTCAGGAAGTTTGTACTCAAATGACTGAACTCCTAAACGCTCACAAGCTTGCTTTTTATTTCGAACATAAACTGCTGATGCTGGATCTTCTCCAACTAAAATAACAGCTAATCCAACATGAAGGTCTTGTTCTTTTAGAGTCGCAATTTCTACTTTGAGTTCTTCTTCAATAGTATTGCGAAGCTCTATTCCTGAGAGTACTTTCATAGAAAATTTAGATAAAAGTTAAGTTCAATCAATGCGATCATTTTTCAAGGATTTGCTCTTTTGCAGCATCTCCCATGATAGAATCAGCTAAGTCTCTTGTAAGATCTCCCATAGTATCAATAGCACCTTTTAATGCCATAGGATCAGTACTATTTCTTTTCTCTTCTAAGACTTTACGATGAGCAACAATCTCTTCTTTTCTTTCTTGGGTAGTGTATTTGTCAACCTTATCCCAAATTTTATCTAAACCTTCAAAAATTGAATCTGCTTTTTGTTGGAATTCTACAAGATTCCGATGAGTAAAATCTTCCATTGCAAATTGCAGAGAATCACGAACCATATTCTCTACTTCGCTTTGTTTTAGACCATGTGTTGGAATGATTTCAATCTGAGTTTCAACTTCACTTCGTAGCTCTTTTGCTGAAACGGTTAGAATTCCACTTGCATCTACAAGGAATTTAACATCAACTCTTGGCAATCCTGCGGGCATTGGAGGAATACCACGCAAAATGAATTTTCCTAAAGGGCGACAATCTCTGACAAACTCTCTTTCCCCTTGATAGATAGAAATTTCAACACCTGTTTGATTATCAACAGATGTTGAAAATGTTTCGCTTGCTTGTGCTGGAATTGAGGAGTTTTTCATGATCAATTTTGAAAAAGTTCCACCAACGGTTTCGAGTCCAAGTGAAAGTGGAATTACATCAAGAAGAAGAAAATCTCTTCGTCCACCAGCTAGTAAATGACCTTGGATTGAAGCACCAACTGCAACTACTTGATCAGGATTAATTCGAACATGAGGTTGTAAGTTAAAATAGTCTCGAACTTTTTCTCGAACTAGTGGGATTCTTGTTGAACCTCCAACCATCACAACTTCACTAATATCACTCGCAGTCAATTTTGCGTCATAAAGGGCAAGTCGAACATGCTCAATTGTTTCTTCAACAACAGGAAGAATTTTTTGATTGAGTTGTTCTCTTGTAATTGTGATTTCTTGTGCAATATCTCTTGCATCAAGAACAATTTTTTGAGTTACTTCTAAAGATGTTGTGAGTTCAATTTTAATTTCTTCTGAAACTTTTTTGAAATACTGAAGTTCTCTTGGAGAGAATGAAGTATCAGGAATATTCAAAGTTTCGAGTAATAAACTAATGACAGCATCATCAATATCATCACCACCTAAATGAGTATTTCCATGAGTGGAGAGGACTTTGAATATTTTCCCTTTTAAATCCAAAACGGAAACATCAAATGTACCACCACCAAAATCAAATACAGCGATTTTTCCCGTAGTTTTTTCATCAAGACCATAAGCAATTGCTGCGGCTGTAGGCTCGTTGATGATTCGTACAGCTTCTAACCCTGCGATTTTAGCCGCATCTCTTGTAGCATGTCGCTGTCCATCATCAAAATAGGCTGGAACCGTAATTACTGCTTTTGTAATTGTGCAATTTAGGATTCGCTCGGCTTTTTGTTTGATGTGCTTGAGAATTTTTGCAGAGGCTAGTTCTGGAGAAATTTTTTCTTCTCCAAGTAGAATACGATCCCTTTCCCCAAATGAAATTGGGAATGGAAGATGAGATAAGTCCTCTTCTACATCCTTTGCTCCTCGACCCATAAATCGCTTAAATGAATAAAAGGTCGATTTGGGGTATTCTAACCTTACATCTCTTGCTTCATCGCCGATTAATTCTCCATTAGGAGTAAAGGAAATCATAGAAGGAGTGTGTGAGCTTTCTTCATCATTTTCAATGATGCTAGCACCCTTTTGAGAGACAATTGCCCCCATACTATTGGTGGTACCTAAATCAATACCAATAATAATTTCTTCCATATTTTTATACGAAGCAAGATTAAGGTTATAAATTATTTAAACGTTCTTCAATATTAAGAATAAATTTAAGTTTTGCTAATGCACCTGAAAGTTTATCAACTAAATTTGGTTGTGTTGGTTTTTTTAGTTTTTTAAACGATTCAGTTAGTTCTTGGGTTAAACTGGTAATCATCTCTGCAACTTGATTTTTTAATAGATCAACTTGCGAATCACCTTTTTTCAAATCATCAATTTCTTCTTGAAGTTCAAACATCTCAAAAATGAAATCTTGTGGAGCATCTAACTTAGGAGCTTGGCCTTCTAAAAAAAGTGATAATAAATATTTACCACGTTTAAAAGGATTCTCTAAAATGCCCTTTGCTTCATTAAGTAATGCACAATAATTGATACTAAGAGATTGCTCTTCCGTATCTTCTAAGTGATACAAGTCGGGGTGTAATGCAATCAGTAAATCATCTTGTTTATCAACTAATGCATCAGTATTGACTTCAAAATTTGGATCAAGAGAAAAAATTGAGAAATAGTTAGGAATCTCATCTTTCTTTTGAATTTTTGAACAACTAAAACAATACAGAGGGGAGTCAAGAGTTCTTGAACACTCAGTGCAATGATGATGATATTGACATTGTTCACAAATTCCAGACGGAGAACTTAGTGAGCAAGTAGAGTGTAGGTCTTTATCTAATGTGATGTTATCCATACACGCTTTTTTGATGCAGGTTAAATCAAGGGGAAGGCAAATGAATTAGCCATTTGCCTCAAAATCTTTACTTACGCAAGTGTTGTTTGCTTTGGAACAAAAGAAGTTCCACAACCACAAGCGGAGTCAGCCTTCGGATTTTTAAATTTAAAGCCTCGATCCGTCAAGCCATTGTTAAAGTCAATTACGGTTCCATCGATGTAGAGTAAACTTTTTCGGTCTACAATAACTCGAAGTCCTTCAGAGTCATAAACTTCATCAAATTCACCTGAATTGTCATCAAAATCGAAAACATAAGTGAACCCTGCACAACCGCCACCTTTGATTCCAATTCGAATTCCTGTAGTTTCAGAAAGTTTATTTTCTTCTACAACTTTACGAACTTCTTTTGCTGCATTTTCTGTAAGTGAAATCATAAATTACCTTTTAAACAGGTTACTCTTGATTGTTTCTTTGTTTATAATCGGTGATTGCTGCTTTGATTGCGTCTTCTGCTAAAACGGAACAATGGATTTTTACAGGAGGAAGGTTTAGTTCCTCTGCAATATCAGAGTTTGTAATTTCCATTGCTTCATCAATAGTTTTTCCTTTTACCCATTCTGTTGCTAAACTTGAACTGGCGATTGCACTACCACAACCAAATGTTTTAAATTTTGCATCAACAATTTGATTACCTTCTACTTTTAATTGAAGCTTCATCACATCACCACACTCTGGTGCTCCAACAACTCCAGTACCTACGGATGTATCCTTCTTGTCAAGAGAGCCAACATTTCGAGGTGTGTTATAGTGATCAATTACTTTATTGCTGTAAGCCATAGCCTTGCCTCTGAGAATAATTAATTACACGTACTGAGATTAAAATTAAATATTTTTTTTATTGAGAATAATTAAAAAATAAAGGGTCTAATTTTTAATTATTTTTAAATTTAATGTCCTGACCATTGAACTGTATCTAAATCAACACCTTCTTTTACCATTTCATAAAGAGGAGACATTTCTCTTAGACGGTTTACAACCTGAACTACAATTTTAAGAGCTGTATCAATTTCTTCTTCTGTAGTAAATCGGCCAATACTAAATCGAATTGATGAATGAGCCGCTTCATCACCTACACCTAGTGCTCGAAGAACATAAGATGGTTCTAGACTAGCAGATGTACAAGCTGATCCAGAAGAAACTGCAATACCATCAAGTCCCATCATTAAACTTTCGCCTTCAACATAAGCAAAGCTAATATTAAGGTTTCCAGGGAGTCGTTTTATTGGATGTCCATTAAGAATAACAAATTCTAATTGATCCTTAAAACCTTGATGAAATTTGTCTCGAAGTCGTGTGATATGAGCTATCTCTTGCTCCATTTCTTCTTTACAAATTCTAGCAGCAGATCCTAAGCCAACAATTCCTGGAACGTTTAGAGTACCTGATCGCATACCACGTTCATGACCACCACCGTGAATTACAGGAGCAAGACGAACTCGTGGTCTTTTTCTTCGTACATAAAGAGCACCAACCCCTTTAGGTCCATACATTTTATGTGCACTTAAAGAAAGAAGGTCAATGTTCATTTCATTTACATCAATTGGAATCTTTCCAGCTCCTTGAGTTGCATCAGTATGAAAAATAGCACCATGCTTTCGGGCAATTGCTCCAATTTCTTTTATGGGATGAATAACACCAATCTCATTATTCACCATCATTAAAGAAATTAAGATGGTTTGATCAGTAATCGCATCTTCTAATTCTTGAAGGTCAATCATTCCTTCAGAATCAATAGTTAAGAATGTTACATCAAACCCATGATTTTCTAAATAATGAGCAGGGTCTAGTACTGCCTTGTGTTCTGTAACACAAGTGATGATATGATTTCCTTTTTTCTTATACATTTCAGCCGCACCTAGAATCGCAATATTGTTTGATTCTGTAGCACCACTAGTAAAAACAATTTCTTTTGCTGTTGCACCAATTAAATCAGCAACAGATTGTCGAGAATTTTCTACTGCTTCTTCTGCTGTCCAACCATAACTGTGATTCCGACTTGCAGAATTTCCAAAGTGTTGGCTGAAAAAAGGAAGCATATCTTCCAAAACTCTAGGATCAACAGGAGTTGTTGCTGAATAATCTAAATAAATCCTTTCACTCATTTGATTCCTTAATATTTATTTCTGCAATTACAAAAGAAAGCTTCAATTAGAAAAGTTACTTGATTTATGAGGTTTTCTGAACCGTTTCAGTATTGGGATCTTTTGAAAAACAATTACACTTATTTTCATTTCCAAGTTCTGTTTTTTTTTCGTCGTCAGGTTTTAGTAGAGCTAACTCTTCTAGATTTAGGTATTGAATATAATTATTAATTCTTGCGTGAATTACTTGCATTGCATTTTTTGCAGGGCATTCAACAGTAACTATACATTCATATTCATGGTTATCACGACTACATACAGAAAACGTCATAGGCCCTTCAATAGCCTCAATGATTT
>JBNMNM010000123.1:0-7954 GCA_051275585.1 bacterium
CTTCTAATTCGTCTTCGTCTGACTCATCTTCACGTTCAGGAACACGTAAAGATTCATGTTCATCAGGTTTTTCTGGAACATAAGTTTTTCCACTATCTTCCATGTGAAGAGTCTCAACTTCTGTACCATTATGCGTAATTTCGGTAGTTCGAATCATTCCAGCAGAAACTAATTCTCGGGAACGATCAGTATGATAACGCATATAATCTTGATGAACTTTATTCAATGTATCGTAGAAATTGTCACCAATTTTCTCTCCATAAAGTTCTGAAGGATCATTGGTAAAGATCGTACTAAATACAAGATCATTAATAATTTTCTTTCTTGTATTTTCTTTTTGTTTTGCTCTACGAAGTGTTTGAACTAACTCTTTAAAAATTAGAGTATCTGTAACTTTTAAATATCCTTCTCCAGTTTCATCATAAGCAATGAAATTTTGCTGAATAATTTGCTCAAGGTTATAATAAACTCGATCAATTACTTCAGAACCTGCTTCAACAGGAATAAAGATATTCATTCGATTAATTTCTTTACTATAAGTTACAAGACGATATCCAACATGAATATCTAAACCTTCTTTCAAGGTATCTTGCATATAGTTTTCACCTACTGCAGGTGCATCATCAGCAACAAATTCCAAGCTTCTTAACAACTGCCCAGCCATATCAGGACGATGTTGACACTGTAGTAAGACAGATTCTAACTCTCTTCGAAAAAGAGAGTTCATGTCACCTTCAATTACAGCGTTTGCATACCCAAAATGTGAATTTTTTGGATCGGCTGAATTGTAATAAGATTTCATATTTTGGAAAATCAATGTTGCTAAATTAAACAACAATAAATCTTCCTGAGATTGATACGGTAGTGCAATAATAGCCCGTTCTGATTCAGAAATTGGAGAATCAACAGTAAAACGAACAGCACATTCAATCTTAATATATTGCTTTAAACCTTCTACAATTCGAGAGATAATTGTTTCAGCATCATCATATTTAATATGTACGTTTTTTGCTAACTGAAACCCTCTTCCAGGGCCGCAAGCATCTTGATGCCAAATAGAAGCTCCCATTCGTCCTCCTAAGACCTGTAGGTATTAAAAATAATTATCTATTTTGAGAACTATTTAATTGTCTGCTCAAATTCTTACAATGCAATCAAATAACTACACCAACAATCATTTGTTAAACGCATTGTTAAAAATAATCAGTTTGATATCTAACACACAAATCAATAATTTCCTCAGTATATAGCGAGTAACTGATTTTCTATCAAGGAAAACTATTTCAATTTAGGAAAATAATTTGAAAAGTTTACCCAAATTTCTTTTAAAATATTTTAGCCATAAACTCAAAGCACATGGATAAATTTTTATTCACACTATTGATAAATAAAATTGTTGTCAAGAAATTCAAATGCAATTTTGTGAGCAAAATCTTTAAATTTAAATTTGAATTTTTTCTTTTTAAAAAAATATTGATTTCAAGCGGTGATTATTAGTACTTAGTCTTAAATAATTAATAATAATCTATTTTTAAAGCGTGGAGCATTTTAACTATGTTACCTGAGTATTTTGAATTTTCTCTGCCAACAAAAGTTGTTTATGGAATTGGTATTCTTGGAAATATTGCTGAAATAGTAAAATCTTTTGGAAAAAAAAGGGCAATCTTAGTCACAGATGAAATTCTAGCTAAAGTAGGGCCTGTTGATAAAGTAAAAGATGGATTTAATGGAACCAATATTGAAATTGTATGTACATACGATAAGGTTCCACCAAATTCAACCATCACAACGGTTGAAGAATGTGCTGCATTAGGAAAAGAACACAATTGTGACCTTATTATTGCAATTGGTGGTGGTAGTGTTATGGACACGGCAAAAGTAGCCAACCTTCTTATGATTAAGGGCGGAGAGCTTCCAGATCATATGGGAGCATACCTTCTTGAGAGTGATGAGAAACTTCATCCATCAATTTTGATTCCAACAACAGCTGGTACAGGGTCAGAAGTAACAAAAGTTGCTGTGATTGCAGACCCTCATCATGATGTTAAATTGCCATTTGCAGAAACTCAGTTTCTTCCTGAATTGGCAATCCTTGATCCAGAAGTAACATCCTCAATGCCTCCAAAGCTTACAGCGGCAACAGGAATGGATGCTCTTACTCATGCTATAGAAGCTTATGTTGATAAAGAGTGGTCACCTGCATCAGATGCACTTGCAATTCATGTAATCAAAATGATTAGCGAGAATATCTTAGTTGCATGTAAACATCCTAATGATCTTCAAGCTCGTGGATCAATGCTTGTTGCAAGTTGTCTTGCTGGAATTGCGTTCTCTCATTCAATGGTTGGAATGGTTCATGGTATTTCTCATGCACTTGGTGGGGTTTATCATATTCCTCATGGTCTTGCGAATGCACTGACATTACCAGAAGTGATGGAGTATAACCTTGATTCTAATTTGAACCGTTTTTCAGATGTTGCAGAAGCTCTTGGAATCATTTTTCCAAAACCAATTGTAGGAACTCAAAGCATTTTACAACAATCCAATATTTCTAAAATCAGCATTGCAGTTAAAGCTCTTAATAATTTAGGTGCTGTTGATCGTTGGTTCCAAAAGAAAGGGGCACAAGCTGGGATTGAAAAGGTGAGAAGGTTAAATCGACAACTTTCTTATTTAACAGGAATGCCACTCAACTTAAAGGAAGCTGGAATTACAGATCATCTTGATAAATTAGAACAAGTTGTAACAACTGCAATGGAAGATGGTTCAATGCTCTACAATCCACGAGAACCAGAAGCATCAGCAGTTCGAGAGATTATTTCAAAATTATTTCATCAAAAAGTAAAAGCTCTTCCTATTTCTGAAGATGAATTAATTGCATCTCAAGGAATTGTTGTAGAAAAAAAGAAGATCAAAGATGTCTACACAGACACAGATATGCTTTATAGTGTTCTTGGTGACTTTTTTGAAGAGTTAAAAACCAGTGAAATTGGTGGTGCATTACTAAAATCAAATTTGTGTGCTCAATTTGAATATAGTAATCCAAGTGGATTGATCACAATTGATACAACTGGAGATGACGTTCGAATTTATTTAGGTGATGCTTTCAAAGGAAAAGCTGAAGTTGTAATGTCAATGAATGCCGACTTTGCTCATTATTTCTGGCATGGAAAAGTGAACATTGTTTCTGCATTAACAAGAAGACAAGTTAAAGCAAAAGGAAATGTTCCAAAAACATTGAAGTTATTACCAATCTTAAAACCTGCATTTGAAATGTACCCTCAGTTCCTTAAAGAACGTGGGCTTGCAGAGCTTGTAGTTTCCTAGTTTAGAAAGAATTAATGGTGATAGGTTTCTTGACCTATCATCAAATTTATCTTGCCTTGTTTCCTTCAAAATCAATAAATTTCCTAACAAACTATTTCTTACTTTGGTTATGTCAGATTCAAAAGGACAATCAAAAAAAATGAGTATCTTTGAAAGTATTTTTAGTGTGGTTGGTGGTTATCTGCTCACAGTAATAATCCAATATTTCATCTATCCATTTTTTGGAATTCATATCTCAATGGGAAAAACACTTTTTATTTCTATTTTGATTGTGTTTGCTTCCTTTCTGAAAAATTACACTGTCCGTCGAGTTTTCAATCGGTTGCATGAAAAAGGAGTTTCTTAGAATAAAATTATTCATCTCGAAATATATTTCTCCCAAAAGAGTACCCAATAATCACCAGAAGATTCATTATCCATAAAGTATATTTCGCCGTTTTAGTTACTGAATCAAGACATCTTAAATATTCATTACATGCTTTTAAAACCACATAATTCTTGATTCCATTTACATTGTAATATTGTTGATGGTTCTCAATATATTGTTTTTGGCTACGACTCGGTTCTTCTAAATATCCTGCTTGAATATCACCTAATGTAAAAAACCAAGGCGTTTTTGGACGAGTATATTGCGAACTGTTTGACTGTTCATCATAGACCCATAATCGAACGGGATTTTCTTCAGAAGAATTATTTAAAATTACAGGAGCAATAAAGCGATGTACATAATGAGTATAGGTTGTTTTTCCTGATTTTATACGTTCTTTTTTAAATGATTTATAAACCTTAGAAAGATCAACTTTTAAATCATTTTTGAACCCAGCTAAAATAAGATTATTTTTTGAAGAAATATCAGAATATGAAACAAAGGATTTTGCTTGATCGAAAAATTGAATTTTATAGTATTTTTTAACAGATAAAAACTACAAATCCAAAAATATTTTGAATCGTTTTCATTCTATTATCTAAAAAGAGGTTTTTTCAAATATTGAAAAATAAACCTCTTCCTATCACTCTTGATTAGACAAATTCAATCAACTTTATTCTGCTACTTTCCAAGCAACTTCTTCACCAGCTCGAATTGGAACTAATGACTGAGAACCAAACTCTAAAGTTGAATCAACTTTCCATGCTTCTTTCTTCAAAGTAATTTTTTTCTCATTTCGAGGTAAGTTATAAAAATCAGCTCCATAAAAACTAGTAAAACCTTCTAGCTGATCTAACTTTCCTTCTTCCTCAAAAACTTCTGCATATAATTCAACAGAACAATGAGCAGTATAACTTCCTGCACAACCACAAGCACTTTCCTTTGCTGACTTTGGATGTGGCGCAGAATCGGTTCCCATAAAAAACTTAGGACTTCCACTTGTTGCTGCTTTTCTTAATGCTTCTTGATGAATATTTCGCTTTAAAATTGGTAAACAATAAAAGTGAGGTTTAATTCCTCCAACTAGCATTGTGTTCCGATTATATAACAAATGATGTGCTGTGATTGTAGCAACAACATTATTATTTGCAGCCATTACAAAATCAACAGCATCACGAGTTGTGATATGTTCTAAAACAATTTTAAGCTTTGGAAAAGTTTCTGTGATTTTTGTTAGATGTTGCTCAATAAAAACTTTTTCTCGATCAAAAATATCAATTTCAGGTGAAGTTACTTCTCCATGAATTAAAAGAGGAACTTCTGCTTCTTCCATCACTTTAAAAATAGGAAACATTCCCTCAAATGAAGTCACGCCTGCTGCTGAATTTGTGGTTGCTCCTGATGGATAAAGTTTAAATCCATAAACAGAATCGCAGTTTTTTACAGCAAGAACATCTTCTGGAGTAGTTTGATCAGTTAAATACAATATCATTAATGGATTAAACGAACTCTCTGGTGGGCAAGCAACTAAAATTCGTTCTCGATAATCAAGAGCCTGTTGGATTGATGTTACAGGAGGTTGCAAGTTCGGCATTACAATCGCTCGTCCTAAATAACGAGAAGCATCTGCAACAGTATGAGGTAAAACTTCTCCATCACGTAAATGAATATGCCAATCGTCAGGTTGAGTAATGGTTATTGTATTCATAGAAAAACTATATTGAATGATGGTTGATCAAAAAATTGATAAATTCCTGCGGAATTTTTCAGGTCAATATAGTCCTGTCAAGAAATCTACTAACAATTCCAAAATATGCACTAAAAATAAAATAATGAATATTGTCTTTAGTTGAATATTTTCCCATAAAAAAAAGGGAGTAATACCATAAAGATATTCTCTCCCTTTTAGATTGTTTTACAGGCTGAAGGAAAGAAGACACTCAATATACTGAACTGATTATAAAGAAAAATAATCCAAGTGTGTCAATAAAAATTGACCACACCATTTTGGGATACTTTAACAAACAAATAATTCTAAAAAATTACTCTTTATGCTAAATTTGTTGTTTGTTCCAAATCATCAACCATCACTTGAAGGTTTTGAGTAGTCGATGCTAATTGATCAATTGAGATCGAAAGCTCTGAGGATGCTGTTGCATTATTATCACTAATTCCTGCAATGTATTCGGTTGCTTTTGAAACTTCTTGAATACTTTGATCATGTTCTTGAATATCACTGGTTACACCATCAATTTCTGATGAAATCGTTTTTGTTTGTTCTACAATTTCATAAAGTATTTTTTCTGCCCCTTGAATTACCGAACTTCCATTTTTTACATTTTGAGAACTTACTTCAATTAAACTTCGGATTTCAATCACAGAATTTTGACTTCGCTCTGCTAAATTTCGAACCTCTTCAGCAACAACAGAAAACCCTTTTCCAAATTCTCCAGCTTTCGCGGCTTCAATTGCCGCATTGAGTGAAAGTAAATTTGTTTGATTTGCAATTTCAGTAATTACAGAAATAATTCCTTCGATTTTTTGACTACTTTCTTCAATTTTATTCATTGAATCATTAGCTCGAAAAACAGATTGAGCACCTTCTTGAGCTTTTGTTTCTGATGAATTTGCAATTTTTTGAATGGTTTCCACCTGTTTTGTAACAGCTTGTATTGAGGTAACCATTTCTTGAACTGTAGATGCAGTTTCTGCAAGGGATGCTGACTCTTGTTCTGTTCCACTTGCAATTTCATTGGCACTACTTTGCATCTGCTCAGCCATTGTTGCATAATTAGTGGTGGTTTCTCCAAGTTTAACTGAATTTACGTTTAGCTTTTGAAGAACAGTTTGAAGGTGATTAGAATTTTTCGTTGATTCTTCATCTGATGCTTTTAATTGCTCAAACGCTTTTTTTCGAATCACATCAAAAATCAAACAGAATCCTGTAATCGTTAAAACAAGCCCCGAAATAGTTAACATTAAAAATATTTCATGATTTTCTGTAGATAGTTGTACCATATCGGTTACAAAAAACCCTAACCTACTAAAAATATACATAAAAATTATCGACAGAGTTGATAAAATGCCCCAAATTACTCCAGATACTAACCCATTGATAATAATAGAAATTACAGGAATAGATAACATCCAAGGAGTATTTACAGCATTTACTCCACCTTCAGTCAAACTAAGAAAATTTTGTAAAATGAACATTATTCCACTAATCAAATTTCCAGCAAGCAAAGTAGAGCTTGTAAATTTCATAATGAATGGAACTGTAGCTAATACAACACATGCAACCATAATTGCAGTCATTCCAGCAGAGTGCCCCATTGCATAATAAACAATAGAGTAAATAATCGCTGCAACAACTAAAAGATAAGAAAAACCAATAACTAAGGTTGCATTCCGAACATCATGATCATCATATCGTATTTTATCTGTTAAAAAAAATTTTAAGACTTGATTAACCATTATCCCTCCTCTCATAGATAAGTACACAACTAGTCTGAAAATTCATATTCTGTTGTCTAGTAAAAATACTACAACTGAATCAACTAAAAAATTTTATTTCTAACCCAGTTTTGGAGAAATTTGAATGTTACGAATCAATATTAATTTTAAAATTATTTTCTTAATTGCACTTTTACTGTTTGTTTTAAATGGAAGTTTTATTTTTCTTCTTTGGGAAAATGGGCAAAATAACATTGCATCACAAAAAACATCTTTATTAGAAACAAAAAAAGAAATTTTGCTGACAACTACGAATATTGTATATCAAGGAATTGAGCATATTTATCAAACAACAGAAAATAAAGAAGAAGCAAAAACAAAAATTAAGGCTCTTGTAAAAAGCTTTCGTTATTCGATTGGAAACGAGAAAAGAAATTATTTCTGGATTCAAGGGCTAAATAAAAATGTAATTATGCACCCAGTTGCTCCAAAACTGAATGATACCTATTCATATGAACTTAAAGATGCACAAGGGAAATTCTTTATTCAAAATATGATTAGATTAGCAACAGAGCATAAAGAATCATTCTGGGAGTATTATTACAACCGTCCAAACAGTGAAATTCACGAAGCGAAGCTAGCTCGAATCAAACTCTTTGAGCCTCTTGGATGGATTGTTACAACAGGGGTTTACCTAGATGATGTTCGAGAGCTTGTTGAGAAGGAACAAAAAATCATTCAAAAAAGAATAACAAATTTAATTATTATTACTCTTGTTATTACAGTTATTGTTTTAATTGGAGCAGG
>JBNMNM010000124.1:0-7943 GCA_051275585.1 bacterium
TAATGGAACCTACGACATGGCAGGAAATTTGTGGGAATGGACAAGTGACTGGTACGGTGGCTATTCATCTGGTCATGTATATAATCCTACAGGTAAAAGTAAGGGCTCTCTTCGAGTGCGTCGTGGTGGCAGTTGGAGCCTTAGTGGCCATTCTTACTTTCGAGGTGCTTATCGGAACTCCGATGCTCCGGCGGATCGGGACTATTTTGTGGGCTTCCGTTGTGCCGTGTCTTCCTCCCCCTAAGGTTTGGATCTTCGGCTACATTTTTTCACCTTTTATACCATTTTCTCAAATCCTTTAAAATAAAGCCTTCAGAAGGCAAAATAAAAAAAATCAACTCATTTTTCGGAGTAACCGTCAGTGTCACTCGGATTAAGTGGTCTGGTTTAGTGAAAAAGCCTAATAAATCAATATTGTATGAGATTGTAAACCTGTATTTGATGATTAAATTCTAACTCATCGTTATTGGTAAAAACCTTTGTATCTGTCATTTCATTTTCTAAAGTCATTTTTAAAAAAACTCATCATGAAAAAAGTACTGACACTATTCTATTTGTTTATAAGCTTATTTGCTACAGATGCCTTTTCCACGGTACAAGACAATCAATGGACTCTTGAAAGTCCACCAGCCCTTGCGTTACGAACATGGGTTAGAATTGATAAATTTGGTATTTCTATCAAAGGAGAAAATTTGACAGATAAAACCCATTATCTGTCAGTAGAAGTACGTGGAACTTATGGCAGTGGTAAGGAATACAAAGAGCAACACACTTTGAGAGTTGACTCAAAAGATACAAATAAAACTCGGATTTTATCGCAGTCAGATAATTACAGCCAATTAAAGTCTTGGAACTACAATTGGAAATGGAAGAGTGGTGTCAAAAAAAAGAAACGTAAACCTCGTTATTCTTCTGATGGATGGTATGGTTATCAAAATTCCCCGAATAAAGATCGAGAGAGAGAACTAAGGAGGTATGTAAAAAGCTTTAAGCGTATTACCGTAAATGGCAATTTTGATGCACTTTGTCGCTCTATAGGGAAGCGTTGTAAATCTGTAATTGATTGGGAAGGTCATTCATTTTCTTGTCAGGGGCATAGTTATGATGGAAGTCGTCTCGCAAAGTGTGTGGGTGGTGTGAAAAGTGCGAGTGCTAGTCTCCTGATGTTAATTGATGTTTCGGGAAGTATGAGTGGTGCTAAACTGAGTTCTGCTAAACGAGCTGCTATTGAGTCCATCCGCAAAGTAATCAAACAAGGAACAGAAGTTTCTGTAATGGCTTTTTCTGGAAGTTGCAGTACTCCTATTTCCAAAAAAATCAGCTTTACTCGTGATGAAAATGCTCTAGTTTCCTTTATACGTTCTCTACAAGCGAGTGGTGGAACTCCACTAGGAAATGCTTTGCGAGAAGCGAATAAATCAATGAAGCGGGATAAGTTCTTTGGATCAAAAACTCAAATGATTCTTCTGTTAGCTGATGGTGATGATAATTGCAAAAATTCGGATCAAGTAATGGCGGCATTACGAAGACAAGGAATTATTTTTCGTCATGAAACCGTAGGTCTAGATATTGGAGCAGATTCAAGTGCAGCATCACAGTTGCAACGAATTGCAGGAAAAACTGGTGGTAAGTTTCACCATACCCAAGATCATAGAAAACTAGCCTCAATTTTTCTTGAAGCTATTGATACGATGTCCATATTGGATATGTTGGGAGGGTTTAATAAAACCAATAAAAAACGAAAAAAGACATAAAAGAAAGGGAACTCTTCCATGAAAAGTATTCTTGATGGTTTTTAAACTCTTTATTCATTAGATGAATAAAGTTTGTATTTTAGGTATTGATTTAATTTTAGGAAAAGGAGTTCCGCAAAAAACTACTTTATTTGGAGCCTTTATTGTTCTGATGGCAACAATTGTAATTCAGTTTGAAAAAAAACCATAAAAGATAACCCTTGAAGAAGTTTTATGAATTCTTTAGGGTTGAAAAAATTTTTCAAAAATAAGACCTAATCTAGGATAATAGCTCTTTTTCTAGGGTACGATTTACTTCGACAATATGATGTTCTAACTTTATCAATTAGTACTTCTCTTTAGTTATTAATTATAAAGGTTTTCATGAGTAAGGTTTGCAGAATTGTCAAATCAGTTGATCTAAATCGAGTCAAATATCTCGAATTAAAGGAACAGGCAAGGTTGCTTGGAACTTTGAGGAAGGCTGTGTGGCATGAGTTTGGCTCGTTGAAAGGAGTTGGTGCGAACCATCGAAAGATTAGAACTGAGTGGGTAAAGACTAAAGACTTCAGTCCATTGCCAGCAAAGGCTTGGAAAGAAACATTGAGAGATGCTCTAGATGACATCTCAATGTGTGAAGCATCTGCTAAAGTTAAGGCGAGACGAGATATAAATAAAAGAGTCAAAGAAGTTAAGGAACGGAAGCGATTGTTTAATTTGCTTCGAGGCAATAAGTGGGTCAAAGACCCTTTACTATCTCGCTTTATGAGGAAGCATAAAAGGCATGGAAGAACTAAAGTCAATAACTATATTGTTCTTGAGAGTGGCATTTATGGGCAATTCACAGGAATGGATGGGAATACTTGGTTGAAGATTCCTTCTTTCACACGAGGTGAGCAAGTTTGCGTTCCACTAAATAGTTCCATTCAACTCAAAGGTGGTCTTAGAGTCATCCTAAAAGATGGAATTGTGTACGTTCACTATGCGATTAATGAGAAGATTGAGGATCGACATGGTGATCTAATTGTTGGTGCAGATAAAGGATATACCGAGGCATTTGCAGATTCAGAAGGGAATTTTTACGGAAAGGATTTTGGAAAAGTGCTCACTGATTATTCCGATAAAGTGAATCAACGTGGTAAAGCTAGAAATCGTTTATTTAAGCTAGCTGAAAAGAAACCACACAAAGCTAAGAACATTGAAAAGTTTAATTTAGGTCGAAAGAAATTAGAGAAGACAAATCGAAGAAAAAAATTATTGGTTCGAGACCTCGCATTCAAGTCAGTTCACCAGCTTGTGGACTTAGCTAAAGAAATTTGTGTTGAGGATCTATCCAGACCAATGGATTCCAAGGATAAAGGGAAAAGAGTTAATCGTATTTTATCAGGGTGGGCAAAAGGCTCGCTACAAGAAGCACTTGAATCAGTGACCAAGAGAAGAGGTTCTTTTCTGCGACTGCTAAATGCTTGTTATTCTTCACAAATGGACTCAAAGACTCATCGCCTAGAAGGGAGGAGAGTTGGAGATAAATTTTACCATGTAAATGGGGAAGTCTCTCAAGCGGACACCAACGCTGCTGTTAATCTCAAACATAGAGGTGATGACACTGAAATCACCCTTCACATGTCTTATAAACAGGTGAAGAAAATCTTACTTGAGAGACTTACAGCCAAAGAGGATGATTTAGCTCCAGTTTTTGGGGAGTGACCGCACATCCAGGACTCTAGTTACACACCAGAAATGGGCATTAACAGAGAGCGAAATTACCCTATTTATCTAGATTTTAGGGAGCGGTTGCCCGAAAAATTGATAACAAAGTCTAGTTTATACTTTTAACACTTTCTTTCAAGTGCAGGTCATGGAACAAAACGATAAGGATTATGGAATTGTCATTGCGGGTCATGGTAGTCGTGATGAAGATGGAGTTCGTGAATTTAAAGCGGCTGTTGAGCTACTCAAAGAACGAAACCCAGATCGTTTAATTACTTATGGTTTTCTAGAATTTGCAAAACCTACGATTGATGAAGCGATTGCAGAAAATATTCGTGGTGGATCAAAAGCCATTAGTATGGTTCCAGGGATTTTATTGGCAGCAAGTCATGGAAAAAATGACATGCCAATTGAAATGCTGATTTCGAAGAAAGAGCATCCAGAAGTAGATTTTTATTATGGAAGTGAAATGGGGATTGATCCTCTTTTACTAAAATTGTTTCAAGAAAGAATTATCCAAGCAGAAGCAAAATCTGAGCAACTTCTAAAAAGAAAAGATACTCTGCTTGTTGTTGTAGGACGTGGAACTACTGATCCAGATGCAAACTCTGAAGTTTATAAACTAACTCGGATGATTGAAGAAGGAATGGGTTTTGGTGGTTCACATGTATGTTATTCAGGAACGGCTGAACCTTTAGTTGCTGATGGTGTTGAGTATGCAACTACAATGGGATTCAAACGAATTGTTGTGATTCCATTTTTTCTATTTACTGGTGTTCTTGTTAAACGAATTTATGATGCAACAGATGGAGTTGCAGCGAAACATCCAGAAGTAGAAATTTTAAAAGCTTCTTACTTAGGTGTAAAACCAGAAGTTGCTGACTGTTTAGCAAAAAAAGCTGGTGAAGCATTTGAAGGTCTTTCTGTAATGAACTGTAGTTTGTGTAAATATCGAACACAAATTATTGGTTTTGAAGCAGAACAAGGAATGGTTCAAGAAGCTCATCACTTACATGTTCGAGGTGGAGAAAAAACAGAGGAAGAAGCTTCCGAACCGCATGACCACAGTCATGCACATCACCATCATGGTCATGGACATCACGATCTTCCAGCGATCACAGAACCATATCAGATGCACCCGATTGAAGAGGAAAGTTTCCAAATCATTGAAAAAGGATATGATTGGAGTACTGTTCCAACAGAACAAAAATCAATTCTACAACGACTAGTTCATACTAGTGGTCAGTTTGATATTGTAGATGACGTAATTTTTTCAAAAGATGCTGTGCAAGCTGGGCTTGATGCAATTGATAGTCAAACTCAAATTGTGACTGATGTAACAATGGTTCGCCAGGGACTTCGGAGAACTTCTTTAGAAGCATTTGGCTTAGATGTATATTGTAGTGTTCATGATGAAGTTACTTACACTTTAGCAAGTGCAAATAATATCACTCGTTCTGCTGCTGGAATTCGGCAAGCATGGGAAAAATACGGTGATAATTGTGTTCTTGCAATTGGAGATGCTCCTACTGCTGTTGTAGAGGCTGTACAACTAATCAAAAATCAAGGATGGAGACCAAAACTTGTAATTGGTCTGCCTGTTGGATTTGTAGGAACTCGTGAATGTAAAGATTTATTAAGTCAGTGTGAAGAAGTTCCTTTCATTACAAACCGAGGAACTCGTGGTGGTTCTCCTTGGGCGGCTTCTGTAATCAATGCTCTTATGATTGAGATGATTAACCAAAAATCAAGTCAGAATGTCTAATCAAAAGAAGCCTTTTGATTTAGATAAACGAGCTGATAATGGTTTACGAAGAGGATTTACAACAGGTTCATGTGCAACTGCTGGTGTAAAAGCAGGATTATTGAAACTTCTTCTTGATATTGAAAAAGAAGAGGTTGAAGTAACTCTAGCAGATCAAATTCATTACCTTGTAATTCCAATTAAATTCATTGAGCAAAATGGCGATGAAGTAAAAGTAGGCATTACTAAATACTCAGGAGATGATCCTGATGTAACTAGTGGTGCTACGATTACTGCAACAGTTCGTAAAAATGATTTGTCAGAAATTCGATTTTTAGCTGATGAAGGTGTTGGAATGATCACTCAACAAGGGTTTTATACTCCTGTTGGTGAAGCTGCAATTAATCCAGTACCTCGTCAAATGATGCGACAAGCATTAGAGGAAGTTCTCTCTGAATATGGCGAAGATCCAAATCAAGGATTTGATTTTCAGATTGGCTGTGTTGATGGAAAAAAAATAGCCAAGCGAACTTATAATCAACGCTTAGGAATTGAAGGCGGAATTTCAATTTTAGGAACTACAGGAATTGTGGAACCTAAGTCTCTTTCTTCTTATCTTGCATCAATTGAACTTTATATTCGAATTGCTTTAGCTGTAAATTACGATTTAGTTGTTTTTTCTCCTGGAAATATTGGACAGAAGTTTGCGGTTAGTAAGCTTAATCTTCCATTAAAAAGAATCATTCAAATGTCCAATTTTATTGGGTTCTCATTAGATTTTTTGAATCAATCATTAGGAAAAAGCAACTCTCGCCTTTCTCAACTAATGATTGCAGGGCATCCAGGAAAATTAGCAAAAGTTCTTGATGGAACTTGGGATACTCATTCTCGTAAAAGTAATATGGCAATTGCAACTATTGCTTGGATGGCTGAAGAATTTGGATTCTCTAAAGAAAAAGTAGAAGAGTGCTCAAAAGCAATTACAGTTGAGCGAATTATTCAAATTTTAAAAGAAGAAAAAGAAGCACCACAATTTTGGAAAAAGGTTGAACAAGAAATCGTTCAAGTGATTCAAACCAAAACTTCAAATGTAGATCATGTTGAAGTTTTACTGTTTGGCTTGGATGGGAACTTGCTTCGAGGAGCTTTATAAGTTTGTGTAATCAAGGATTTGAATGAGTCAATTAGGTACATTTTATGGTGTCGGTGTTGGACCTGGCCCTAGTGGTTATGTTTCAGTTGCCGCAGTTGAAGCTTTAAAAAAATGTGATATTATTTTTTGTCCAAAAGCTGATTATCAAGAAAACTCAGTAACTCAGTGGTGTTTATCTGGAATTGAATTTGCTAATGCGGAAATTCGACAAATTCCATTTAAAATGGATCCAAATCGAGATGTTTTAAAAACTCATTATTACGATTTATCTGTGACAATCGGTGAAGAGTTAAAACAAGGGAAAAATATTGGTTATCTTACTCTAGGTGATCCATTTACTTTCTCAACTTATGGATATACGATTGCTGCATTAATGGACTTATTTCCTGAGTTACCTCACAAAACGTTTCCAGGTGTAACGAGTTTTGCAACAATTGCAGCAGAAACTAATTTTCCTTTAGGTGAAGGAAAAGAAAGAATTTTGATTTTGCCTTGTCCTGATGATGCAGAAGCTCTTCAGGCTGATATTGAAAGCCATGATGTAATTGTTCTAATGAAAATTGGAAAACGCTTATCAATGGTTTTAGATACATTAAAAAAGATGAACATTGCAGAACATTGTGTATTTGCAAAACGAATTGGTTTTGCCGATGAAATTTTATGTTCTGATGTTTCGACTCTTTCAGCAGAAGAATCATTAGGATATTTATCAACAATGTTAATTCGAAAACAACCTATAAAAAAGCGACACTTATGATTGTACATTTTATCGGTGCAGGCCCAGGAGCACCAGACTTACTAACTCTTCGTGGTGCAAAGTTAATTAATGAATCAAAAATGGTTATGTATGCAGGTTCTTTAGTTAGTGAAGAAATTTTAGAGCATTGCCAAGAAGGTGCTGAAATTATCAACACTGCAAAATTGAACTTAGAAGAACAAGAAGCTTGTTATGTAAAAGCAAAAGAAAATGATTGGGATGTAGCTCGAATTCATTCTGGTGATCCTTCTGTTTACGGTGCAACTGCGGAACAAATGCAACGATTAAGGAATTTAGAAATTCCTTATAAAGTAGTTCCTGGAGTTTCTTCTTTTTCTGCTGCGGCTGCTTGTCTTGATGCAGAATTAACAAAACCTGAAGTTTCACAAACAATCATTTTAACTCGAACTTCTGGGCGAGCTTCATCAGTTCCAGAAAAAGAAGCATTAGATAAATTAGCATCACATCAAGCTAGTTTATGTATTTTTCTTTCTGCTCCTCATCTACCTCAAGTTGTAGAGGATTTAAAGAAGCATTATGCTGGTGATACTCCAATTGCTCTTGTTCATAAAGCAACATGGCCTGAAGAAAAAATTCATCGTAGTACATTAGATAATATTATTGGTGAAGTGGATTTAAAAGATTGGAGATTATCAACTCTAATTATGGTTGGTGATGTTCTTCGAGATGATGTTCCACTAGAATCACAACTATATTCAGCGAAGTATTCACATCGTTTTCGAAAAGCTGAAAAGGAAAAAGAAAGTGCAGAGTAGTAGATGTTGCTTTTCTGTGAAATCCTTGTTAGTTAGATCGAATTATTGAAATACAAATAGGTGCCGAAAT
>JBNMNM010000125.1:0-7864 GCA_051275585.1 bacterium
GAATATTTGAGACAATTCCAGCACCAAAACCAGGCACATCAAGTGGATCTTGTTGCAAATATAAGTTTGCAAGTTGAACAACTTGAGCATCAACCATTTTTAATGAAGTATCTGCTTTATAAATTAGTTCATCATGAATATCTGTTTTCTCTGCAAGAAAGGCCGTTCCTTTTTGAATGAAGGTATTAGTTTCAGAAGGAGTTCCTGATAAAATTAGAGTGGTTTGGTCAGGTTGAGTTTTCTTAAGGTCAATTTTTAATAGTTCTTGATAATAAAATTGTTGATGTTGCTCTAAAAAATGATCTGTTTTTCTCTGAACTTGGTGCAGAAGCTTGATGAATCCAATAAGTAAGGCATTTGCAGGGTCGTGGTTTCCACTATGTAAGGATGAATCAAAATGCTTTTTTGCAAAATCTTGTAAGTGTGTTAATGATTTTAATAAGCTAAAAAAAGCATATTCAATAAATTCTTCATCAACTACTTCTTCAACAGAACTTGAAGAGTAAACACCCCACCATTCACCTAATACTTTGAAGTCAAGATTATCAGTAATGTATTGGTTAATTTTAGAGTCAGATTCAAATTCTTGTTCAAAACATAACTTAGTAAATTCTTGTAAAATCACCAAGTTTTCTTTTTGATGATTAATGACTTCAGTTAATTTTAAAGGGAGAGGTTGAGATCCAAACATCCCTTTGTGTTTCATTAGGCGAAACCATGTATCAATTTTTTGCACAAGGTTTAAATACAGCCTAATTAATTCAAGTAAATGTTGTTGAGGTTCTTCACTTTGTGTTCGGAGAGTATAAAGAAAGTTATCTTTATGTTTTTGAATTGATTCTTGTTGAATTAGTGCAATTAGAATTGATTCGTCATAAACTAGTAAATCCGCCCAGTTTCCAGCAATCGTGTTATTTTCTGTGATAAATTTAATTTGTTTTGCAAAACCAACTCCCTGAGTCAATAGTTCACTAACACTTCGTTCTTCTAACTTTAAATAGTTCTTATTTAAAGATGAAGGAAGTCTTTCAGACTGGCAACTGCCTTGATCAGAGTGAAATGATTTTGAGGAAAACAAGTTTTTTTTCACAATAAAAAATATTCCTTAGCTTGGATTGTTTATAAAGATAAAAATTTCTTCTTTTTTAAAAAGATCAATCATTTTCATTTTAGTTATATGTTATTTCCCTCAAGAAAATAGAAAGGATAAACCACATTACTACGACTATTTGTTGTTCGGATAATGTACTCAAGGCTGATTAATAGACGTCCTTCTATAGAGTTACTATCATCAATTTTAATTTTTTCAAGAGTGATTCGAGGCTCAAAAAATAGAATGGCTTTTCGTATAATTTCTTTAATTTTGGTTATTGTACTAACCGAAATTTGTTCAAATACCATTTGATGTAAATCACATCCAAATTCAGGATTCATCAATCGTTCACCTACTTTAGTACTAAATAAAATACACAAACTCTCACGAATATCCTCTTCTCTGGAAACCATTTTTACAGAGATAGATCCATCTTCTCGTTTTTCAAAAGAAGGAGGAAATCCCCATCCTGTTCCTAAAAAAGCATTATCTTCCACGAATTAACTCCTCTATTTTTGCTAACCACCAATCATCACTGTAGGACATCCTATTGCAATTGAACCTCCATGAGCAGTTGTATCCCCCATTCTTGCGGCAGGTTTTCCACCAATCATCACTGTAGAAGAACCTTTTACAATTGAATCAGGAGGACCAACACAAACACAACTATCACCCATAACAGCTGCTGGCATTTTCCCAATTAAAACGGTTGGTGTACTTGGACCAATAATAGGCCCTCCAACATGAGGAATTGGTGGAACCGCAGGGGTTTGCATTGGGCATGTATGCATATCTGTTAACCTTGCTGCTAGAGGCATTTTATTTATTCTCCTTGATGTTAATTAATCATCACCATTGCACCTTTTACGGTTGTTTGCCCTGATGCTGAGAATTCAGCAGTGGCATTTCCTTTTGCTGATAAAGCTGTTTTTGCTGAAAGATTTACGTTCATTCCATCAGCTTTTAAATCTGCGGTTGCAGCTAACTCAATATTTGATGTTGCACTAATCGATACTTTGCCTTTTGCACTGATTTTAATATCTTTTGGACTATCTAAAGTAATTCCACCAGAATCTAAGGTAACTTTATTGCTGTTTTGGTCTTCAAGAGAAATTGATTTATCTTTATCACTTAAAACAATTTTATTTTTTCCAGGTGTTGTTACTGTGATAACTTTATTCTCATCATCAAATTCAAGAGTTAATTTCTCCTTCGAGATAATCGCTTTTTTGGTGTTTTTTTGATCTGGAGTATATGGAGCTGCATTTTTTTTGCTATACATGCTTCCTAAAATTACAGGGTTAGATGGATCATTGTTAAAATATCCAACAATAACCTCATCTCCAATTTCAGGCATAAAGTACGCACCTACTCCCGAAGGTGCATAAAAGCTCGCAAGACGTGCCCAAATTTCATCCGTTTCTGCCTGTAAAATCGGTAATGATAATTGAACTCGAAATTGTCCTTCAGGATCAGAATCTATTTTTTTTACAATCCCAATGTTTAAACCATCAGCCGCCCCAACAAATCCACCAGCTTTAGGGCTATGAACTTGATAATTTTCATGGAACCAATGGGAGTCTAAACCGAATTCAACCTCACTAAACCAACTTCCTGCACTAACTCGATGAACAACAGAACTGGCATAAACTGAACCTGAAAAACGTTTACCCACTCCTTTTAAATCAATAATTTTTCCAACTTGTGCTTTTGCACTACCTTGAATTGTCATATGACCACAAATCCTTGATAGTCCTGACTTTAACAGTTGCCCACTTGCCCAATCATCTAGTGCTGTTTTTTCAAGTTGTATCGTGCTTTGAAGATTATAATCATCAATACCTAAAACTTTTGCCAACTTACTTTGATCAACATCTCCTTGAGCGTTTAGAGATGGTAGTTTTCCTGTACCTTTGACTATTTTTTGTTCAGCAGCATCCCAAGCAACAGAAGAAACTTTTGATAGTTGTGATTCTGCATCAAGGTTTGCTTCAAATTCATATAAGTCAGTTCCGTATTCAACAGATAGAACGGCACTACTTGAGGCATCTGGTTTATCTACTGTAACTTTGCCATCATTTACATTAACTAGCAGTCCGTTTGCTTCTGCTCGTGTCATTAAGAAATCCCAATCAGTACAATTAAATTGAACTAACTCTTCATATTTTGTTTGGGTACTTCCTACATCAGCACTTAAACCATTATTTGAAATCAACTTAGAAATGATATCGCTGTCCTTCATTTTAAGGTAGTTTGCATTTCGTCTTGCAAGTGTCATTTTTATTGCTTTATCTTTGCACTCGATGACTAAACGACTATCATTTTGTTGGGATATTCGAATTCCTTGCCGAATAATAACACCTTTAAACAAAGACTCTGTTTTTTGATCGTAGCCTACCTTAATTTCAATCTCTGCCCCTGGTTCAAACGTGCTTAAATCACTATTTGAAAAACTTTGCTGAGGCATATTACCATCTTCAATCACAATTACGGCAATTGGTATTTTATTAAAACTTTTACGAACTGTGACTGATCGAATTTGGACTGTTTCAGGTAGTTCACTTCCATTACTAAGAACAGTTACTTCTACAATCCCGCTTCCTTTTAATGTTGGTGAATCCGCCATGAATTAGCCTTTTGCTCAATCTATAGTTATTTTATAGGTGGAAATATTAACTCACTTCCTGGTTTTAACTGACGGAAATTAGTCAGTTTATTAATACGAGCAATGACAGGGTAATACTGACTATCCCGATAAATACGCAAACACAGACTAGGTAAGGTATCTCCTGCTTGAACTTGCACAATATGAGTCAGATCAGGAGATGACTTATTTGCTAACTTAGTTTGCTCCTTGATACTGACATACTCAATAAAACTAAGGCTTAACTCTGCTCTTAAAGGAGAACCGTCAGGTTGATAAAGAGTAAAGTTTCGATCCATCTTGTCTAAACGACCAACAAAAAGCTCACTTCCCCAACTAATTTCAACTATATTTGGTTGATGGTCATTTCCATCATAAGTATAAACTACACCTGTAAGTTTATTGATTTGATCCATCACAGGCTTTGTGTCTTCTAAAACTCCAGTACCGTCAAAGATAATTTTGAAAGCAAGTGACTGTGGTTCTTGTCGAACAAAACGACTTTCTGATGCAAGGCTTCCAATAGGGGCACCATGGTCATAAGTAATATCCTGTTTTCGTTCGATGGATGTTGGATTTAATTGGACTGTGATTGACTTTGAATTATCAGCCTGATCACTAATTTTTAATTTTTCTCCATCCATTATCGGTCTTTTTCTCTGTCTAACATTTCACGAATAAGACTCTTGCATTCCATTAAAATGCTATCCCTAAATTGTTTTAAATCCTGACTTTCTGTGCGACTTGTAGTTGCTGGATTTTCATTGTTCTGAGCATCAGAATTTTGAGAGACAATTGATGCTTTGATTACCAACTCGCTTATTTCTATTGGCATCCAATCTCCTAAAGTGTCCTAGTAAAACCAAAATGTTTGAAAGTGATGGTTTCAATGGCTAGTTTATTTTCCATTGCATTAAAAGTATCCACTTCCCACACAATAGGATAGGCTCGTCTAAAATTCCAACTTCTAGCAGGTTTTCCTTGGGGATTTAGCAACTGAACCTCAATATCCTTTGTTTGAATTAGTTGATTAAAAGGCGTCTCTACTGTCGTCTGACACCATTTAACTAATGGTGATCGTGTTGATGCTAACCCACGTTTTAATACTAAATCACTATAAGTTACATTTGTTGGAACTGGATACTTTGCGTCACTTCCACCAACTTCAAGAGTTGTAGTTTCAACTGTACTTTTTATTCCTGAAACCTCTTGAAAAGAACTTTCTTGGTCACTTCCTGCAATTTTAATCACAAAGTAGAATGCAACAGGATAATATGGATTCTTTGCTTGAGACATTTTTTTCCTAATTTATTATTCATGGGACTTAAAAAGTAAAAGCCTAAGAATAATAAATATTTATTATGTATTGTTTAAATCTAGTTTGCTTCGGATTTAAACAATACATTTAGATTATTGACTATCCATTTGCAATCGTAATTCCTGCATGAGCAATTTCGATAGTCTCAACAGCAACTTCGTTTCCATCAGCTTTCAGGTCTGTTCCTGAAATCTTTGTTGGCCAAGCATCTTGAATATTCCATACCATCGTTGGTGCTCCGCTTTCATCCAATAGACTGATAGTAATTGGAATTCTCTTGATGGTGTTCAACTTGATTTGATTAAACCAGTTCCAAAATTTATTATCTTTGGTAAATACTCCTTTTTTCATTGTGATATTAGAGTATTTTTTTAGACCTGGCATGTTGATCACACTATGAACAGGACTATCACCAGAACGATATTCAATTGGTTGTGATTCTACATCTAAACCACTTATTTCTTGAAAACTCATTACATCTTTGTCCCACTTTACCTGAAAATAAAATTTAGGAAGTGGCCACATTTGGGCATTACTTGTTTGTGCCGAGCCATCATCAGCCATAACTACGATCCTCTTTCAAAGTGTTTTAAAAACTATGTAGTTCAGTGTAAGACTTTGATTATTCGATTTTCATTTCTAGAAAAGATAAATACGTTTAAAGTCCTAACATCAAAATAATAAAAGGGAGATATTAAGATTCCTGCATTTTTTGTTGAAATGTAATTTCAATAAATTCGGCAGGTTTGACTAACGCAATTTTTACTGTAATTCGAAGAATTCCTTCTAAAATATCTTCTGGTGTCATTGTTTCTCCTAATCCAACAGAAACATTATAAGCTGCCTCTGGAGAGGCTCCAGCTAAACCACCACGTTTCCAAACACTGAAAAGAAAATTAGAAATCATTCCCTTCATAGTAACCCAAGTATTGGCTACATTATTTTCAAAAACATAAGCCTTTGATGCAATCTTAATTGATGTTTCCAGCATTAAAGCTGTTCGTCTTACTTGAATATAACGCCAATCTAGACTATTTCCATCAAGTGTTCTTGCTCCCCAAACTAAAGTACCTTCTCCAACAAAAGTACGAATAGCATTAATTGATTTTCCTTGTGGGGTTACATTTAAGTCTTCTTGTTCATCATGAGTGATATCAACAGATGGTTGAATGACAGAACTAAGACTTACATTTGCAGGAGCCTTCCATACTCCTTTTTCTTGATCAACCATAGTATAAATTCCTGCCATTGCTGAAGATGGAGGCAATAAATTCATTTGTTGTTTGATCTCCACTAAAATCTGATTAAAAACAGGACTTAGTTGCAAAAGAGCCTTGTTTAAATCAGATTTTTGAACTGTGGTTAGTGTTGCAGGTAATTGACCAATATATCCTTCATAAACAGCTTTAAGTTCTTCTAACTTTCTTTTTCGTGCTTGATCTTCCGTATCTGTTGGAGATTCTCCAATAGAAGTAAGTTCACTGTCTAAGGGAGCAACAAGTTCATCTTTTAAAAGAGCTACTAAATTGTCCATACTTGTTGGATCAATACTTTCAAAAGTAACAGCTGTATCTTGAACAATGGTTGTATGCAACCAAGGATAATAGGCCATACTGTAATCAAGGTAGTTTACCCCAATATTATTTCTAAACTCAGCAACAGTATCTCGTGCAGGACTTCGCTCTAAGTGTCCATCATAAATATCTAGAATTGCCACACGATCTTTCATTTTGCCACCACAGTGAGCCAACATTGCTTGTTGGAGTGTGGTACAGTTTGACTGAGACAATTTGATAGCTTCAGGAATTACAAGCATGGTAGGCTCTTGTTCTCGAATCAAAGCATTGATGCCACCACGCATAATATCTAAATCAAAATCAGTGTTATAATCACCTACTGAAACGATATAACAAGGACCTCCACCGTTCTCAAAAAAAAGACGTATGGAATTAAAGAAATTATAATTTTTCTCTTTAGGGTCAATATCATACCCTTTTCCACGAATACTAATAGTTGGAATGCTTGTAGCTTCTCCAGTTCCTGCTTCTTCTCCACCTTCGCCTTCCTCATTATTTTCAGAAGTAGAAGATCCCGCAGTTTCTCCAAAACTAAATGTTGCTTGAGGAGCACTACCAAAAAGTTCCATATATTCAGCTAGAGAAGTCAACCGAACTGGTTTATTCAATAGTGATTTTCCTCTGATAACTGCTTTTTCTGTATACCCTATAAATGCAGGAACTGCTGTTGCAACTTCTACAACTGAACCGGGGAAAGCATCTTTTTCCACAATATAAACGCCTGGCGTTTTCATGGGTGCTGCCATTTATTCTCTCCTGTACTGTGTTTCAAAAATAAGCATTTTAATAGCTCAACGAGCTATTCAATAAACTTCTTCGATCTTACATTTTATCAACATCAAAATTATAAGCATCTGTTTTAAGCATACAAAAAATAGATGCTAGATAACTTAATGAATCATGTTTAGCACTAATTTACATTGCAGATACTTCACATACTTTCTTCAGCAAGAATTTGTTTTTTAAAATCTTTTAAGTCATGAGAGTATTAAGAATACTGCAAAATATCGCTCATAGTGCAAATAAAACCCACATATCCAGTTTTATCATTTTATCCGCTAACAATAGTAGCTCTTGCGAATATGTTTTTTAACAAAATCTTAATCATTAATTAGTTAAGATTTTTTATTAATATAAATTTAATAAAAAATAATATAAATTATTTCTACAATATATATATATTTCACAGTCTATTTCTATTTAATTGATAAATCATAATCAATTAAAGTACT
>JBNMNM010000126.1:0-7832 GCA_051275585.1 bacterium
TTCTTTTCATATTTTCATTCTTAATAATACTTTAATAAACTGATATCTTCGATTATTACCAACTTTTAATCCAAAAAGTTTTGAATTGCATATACAATTTAAGAAGTGTTGAAGAAAGGTTGGACCCCTCAAAAAAAAGGAAATGCATTTCAGTATTATTTGCCAAAAAACTTCAAATAATTTTTATCTCTATTTTTTAAAAATCTTTCAATAAATGAAGGGTTTTTCTTTAAATTTGCCTTAACAAGTAGAATATATACAAATTTGTGTATTTTTCTAACAAAGAGCACATTTGTTTCTTTGTACTTTCTAAAAAAAGAAAGTATCATTTTGGAATATCTAATGATTTTCCTTCAAGACTCAGGTATGGCTGGTTAAATTTGTTTCGTCTAATCACGAACCTTCTTAGTTATAGTGGTAGGAATGAAATCTAGCTCCAATTTAATATGGATTGACCTTGAAATGAACGGGTTAGATCCTAAAGAACACACAATTATAGAAATTGCTACAATTGTCACTGACTCAGATCTGAATCCTCTTTTTGAGGGGCCTGTGATCGCAATCCATCACGATGAGTCTGTTATTGAAAAAATGGATGAATGGAATCTCACTCATCATACACAATCAGGGTTGATTGATCGGGTTCGGAAATCCACAGTTTCATTGGAAGAAGCAGAAGCAAAAACATTGGATTTCATTCAGAACTATGTGAAACCCAAAGAGTCTCCTTTATGTGGAAATTCTATAGGACAAGATAAGCGGTTTTTGGTTAAATATATGCCAAAAGTTGAGGACTATCTTCATTATCGAGTTATTGATGTAAGCACAATTAAAGAGCTTTGCTCTCGTTGGTATCCCAGTTTTCCAAAATTTCCTAAGAAAAATTCACATACTGCACTTGAAGACATTCAAGAGTCCATTTTGGAACTCCAATACTTTCGAGATGCAATATTTATTAAAAAGCCTCGTTCGTAATAAACTTGAAGGAATGGTGTTCAAAGATAATTTTTAATCTGAAGTGAGTCACAATGTTAGATGTTAACAACCTAAAGCCTGAAGATACTATAGTTAAAACCGTTGGAGAAGCAAAAATTGATACTCCATTTCAACAAGTAATTTATGATCTTCATAAAAGAAGAGTATTACATAAACCTTATGAACAGGATGGAGAGCTTCGCTCAAATATCTCATTTGAAGTAACAGGTGCTTCAGAAAAAATCTATTTTGATCCAAAAAATACAAAAGCTGCAATTGTTACTTGTGGTGGAATCTGCCCTGGTTTGAATAATGTGATTCGAGCCATTGTGCTTGGTATGCATCATCATTATGGTGTAAAAAATATTTTCGGAATTCGATATGGTCTTGAAGGCTTTATTCCAAAATATGGACATGATGTAATAGAAATGACTCCTGAGGTTGTTTCAAAAATTCATAACCAAGGGGGAACAATTCTAGGTACTTCTCGTGGAGAACAACCTATGGATGAGATTGTTGACTTTTTAGATCGAATGAATATCAAGATACTATTCATTATTGGTGGTGATGGAACTCTTAGGGCTGCTCAAAAAATTCAGGAAGAAATTGAACGTCGTAATCTTAAAATTTCAGTAGTTGGTGTTCCAAAAACCATTGATAATGACATTTCCTTTGTTGCTCGCTCTTTTGGATTTGAAACCGCAGTTAATGAAGCAACAAAAGTAATTCGCTGTGCTCATGTTGAAGCAAAAGCGAGTCCTATGGGTGTTGGTTTAGTAAAACTAATGGGACGACATTCAGGTTTTATTGCAGCAACAGCGGCAGTTGCTCAACGAGATGTTAATTTTGTTCTAATTCCAGAAGTTGACTTTGATTTAGAAGGCGAAAAAGGCTTGTTGAAAAGGTTGGAAACAAGATTAAAAAAGAAAAGTCATGCTGTGATTGTTGTTGCAGAAGGTGCAGGACAAAAATTCTTTAAAGATGAACATAAAACGGATGCATCAGGTAATGTTCAACTTAGTGATATTGGATTGTTCTTAAAAGATAAAATTAAAGATCATTTTACTAAAAATAACTTACAATTAAACCTAAAATATATTGATCCTAGCTATATTATCCGCTCTGTTCCTTCCAATACCAATGATAATCTTTTCTGTGCTACTTTGGGTGAAAATGCCGTTCATGCTGCAATGGCAGGGAAAACGAGTATGCTAGCTTCCATGTGGCATGGTGTATACTGTAATATTCCAATTGCACTCGCAACTTCGAAAAGAAAACAAATTGCTCATGATAGTCGTGCTTGGCTAAGTGTTCTAGAAGCAACAGGACAACCAAATCTAAAAAATGATTAAAAATCAATAAAATAAGGGAGACATTCTCCCTTATTTATTAAAAATTATCATCTTCTGTTTCATAGCGAATTACGCCTTGTGCTAACTTCCCTTCAAACACAAATGCTCCTCCAACTAAGGTATATCCCATATCTAAAGCATTAGATACTTTTTCACCGAAGCTTTCAGGGTCATTCGATAAAATTACTTTATAATCTGCTTTTCCCATTTTTCCTCTTTAGATACACAATCTATTTTGATTATGATTTCTTTTTAATTTTATGCAAACTTAGTCCGTTTGTACTTGCTCTTGCTTCTACTAAATCGCCTTCTCCAATCGTTTGATCTAAAATTTTTAAGGCTAAAATATCTTGAAGTTCTTTCTGAATTACACGCTTTAGTGGTCTTGCTCCAAACTCTGGATCAAAACCGTTTTGAGCTAAATGCTCTAGTGCATCTTCTGTTACTCGAAGTGTAATTCCTTTATTATACAAACGCTGAATTAACATATTCATCTGAATTGTTACAATCTGTTTTAGATGCTTTAGTTCAAGTTTATGAAAAACAATAATTTCATCTAATCGATTGAGAAGTTCTGGTCGAAAATGACTCATTAAAATTTTTCGTGTAATCGAAGGAGAAACTTTTTCTCGATTTGTTTGCAGTTTTAAAACAGCTTCACTTCCTAAATTTGTAGTAAGAATAATTGTACAATTTTTAAAATCAACCTTCGTTCCTTTAGAATCAGTTAAAATTCCATCATCTAAAATTTGAAGAAGAATATTAAAAATTTCAGGATGAGCTTTTTCAATTTCATCAAATAAAACTACTGAATATGGTTTTCGATGAACTGCTTCCGTAAGCAAACCACCTTCTTCATATCCTACATATCCAGGAGGAGCACCAACAAGACGTGAAACTGATTGTTTCTCCATATATTCCGACATATCGAAACGAACAATCGATTTTTCATCATCAAAAAGAAATTCAGCAAGAGCTTTTGTTAACTCCGTTTTTCCAACTCCTGTAGGTCCCATAAAAATGAAAGAACCTAATGGTCTTCCAGGGTCTTGAATTCCAGTCATTGCTCGTCGAATTGCATTTGACACAGCAACAATTGCCTCAGATTGTCCTACAATTCGTTCACTTAAACCTTTTTCCATTTGAACAAGCTTGTCTCGTTCACTTTGCAAAAGCTTTTGTAATGGAATTCCTGTCCAACGTGAAATTACAGCTCCAATATCTTCTTCATCAACTTCTTCTTTAAGAATTCGTCCTTTTTCAGAAACATCCATTTGTTGATTCAAACGGTATAATTCTTTTTCAAGATTATCTAAAGTTCCATATTTTAATCGTGCGGCTAACTCTAGATTTCCTTCTCTTTGAGCTTCAATTTCATTTAGTTTTGTTTTCTCAATTTCTTCTTTTAATTCTCGAATCGTCTGGATTGATTCACGTTCCTTTTGCCATTGCAGCTTAAGCTCTTCGCTTTTTGTTTGCAGTAATTTTACTTCCCGATCTAAATTTCTAAGACGACCAATTGACTCTTGATCATTTTCTTTTGTTAATGCCGTCTTTTCAATTTCTAACTGCATTATTTTACGATCAATTTGATCAACTTCTGTTGGTTTAGAATCAATCTCAATTCTTAATTTCGAGGCCGCTTCATCAACTAAATCAATTGCTTTATCAGGTAAAAATCGATCTGTGATATATCGACTTGATAACTCAACGGCTGCAATAATTGCAGAATCCTTAATTCTTACCCCGTGATGGACTTCATATTTTTCTTTTAGACCACGTAAAATAGCAATACAAGCACCAGTTTCAGGCTCATGTACATGTACTTTATTAAACCGTCGAACTAGAGCTGCATCTTTCTCAATATACTTTTTAAATTCGGTTAGAGTTGTTGCACCTACACATCGTAAACCTCCACGAGCTAGAGCAGGTTTCAACATATTAGAGGCATCTAAAGAACCTTCTGAAGCACCTGCACCAACTAAAGTATGCAGTTCATCAATAAATAAAATTACACCACCATTAGAGTCATCAATTTCTTGCAAAAGAGCTTTTAAACGATCTTCAAACTCTCCTCGATATTTTGTTCCAGCAATCAAAGCCCCTAAATCTAAAGAAAGTAACTGTTTATTCTTTAGTGTTTCAGGAATATCACCCATGTGAATTCGTTGTGCGAGACCTTCAATAATGGCAGTTTTTCCAACTCCAGGTTCTCCAATAAGCACAGGGTTATTTTTTGATCTTCGAGAAAGAATTTGAATTACCCCTCGAATTTCTTCATCTCGTCCAATGACAGGATCAAAATAATTTTTATGTGCAAGAGCAATTAAATCAACACAGTATGATTCTAAAGCAGATTTACCTTCTTCTTTTTGTGTCTGTTTTTCTTTGATTTGATTTTTCTCACTTAATTCAGAAAAAACTGGAAATAAAATTTCCCGATTTACATTTGCTTTTTTTAACTGAATTGAACCTTCTAACTTTGGATAAGATAGAACTCCAAAGAGTAAATGTTCTGGATTAATTAACTCATCTCTAGCACTTTCAGCTTCATGCTCAGCACTTGCAATAATTTTCTCACTACTTCGAGAAAGATATACATCTTGAGTTTGAGTGTAGTTTTTTCCAAGATCTGCTAAAAATTGATATAGATTACTTTGCAATGACCGAGTATCAATATTTAAACGAATAAAAGAGTCATAAACCAAACCTTCTCTTTGTTCTAAAAGAGCTAACAGTAGATGTTCAGGTTCTAGTTTATCTTGTTTATGATCGGAAACAATTTGATGTGCGGAGTAAATTGCGTCTTGTCCTAGACGAGAAAACCGCTCCATATTCATACCCAAAACAAAAACCTCCGTAAAAATTCGACCAAGCAAGCTTATCAGTGAAATTGCTATAATTGCACTACCTTGTATCGGTTTTACTCATTTTTTGAAAGCAGGTTTTTCAGAAGCTTCGAAAAATAGTTGAGAATAGAGAGATCTATCAGGTTTTTTTGAGGGCTTCCTCTTGCAAAAAAAGTTACAAGAGAAAATTTTTTAGACTAAATAAGAAGGCTAGATAAGCAATGCATCATGAATTGCAACTAATGCGTGATCAGCATCATCACCACTGATTACACAAGAAATATTAATCTCTGATGATCCCTGAGAAATCATTTCAATATTAATTTCTTCTTGACCTAATGTAGCAAAAAATTGACCTGCAATTCCTACATTATGTTTCATTCCACGTCCTACAAGACTAAGAATTGCCATTCCTTTTTCAATATAAATATCACTGAATTTTTCTAAATCTTTACATGCATCTTCAAGATGTTTGTCTTTTTCAATTGTCATTGAAAGATTCACTTCAGAAGTAGAAATTAAATCAATAATGATTCCATATTTATCTAAAGTGTTAAAGACTTTTGCCATGAATCCATGAGCCATTAACATTCGATTAGAGTGTACATTCAAAACAATTACATTTCGTTTTACAGTTACCGCAGTTCCTGTTCTTCGAGATGGTTCCTTTGAATTAGGATCAATTAATGTTCCTTGAAGCTTAGGATTGAACGTATTTTTGATGCGAATTGGAATTTTAACTCGCATTACCTGTTCCATCGTAAATGGATGAATTACTTCAGAACCATAATAAGTAAGTTCTGCCGCTTCTTCAGGTGCAATGTGATCTAGTACTTTTGCCGTCCCAACCTTGCGAGGATCAGCAGAAAAAATACCATCCACTTCTTTCCAAATTTGTAATTCTTGAGCATTCATTCCTGCTGCAATTAATGCGGCAGTGAAATCAGTATAGCCTCGTCCAATACTATTAATAATTCCATTTGGAACAAATCCAAAAAATCCTGTTACAACTGGAACCTTATTTCCTAACTCTTCAACAATGTTTGCAAGACGAGTTTTTAGGTAATCATAAAAATCTTGATTTAACTCAGCAAAATCTCGATCAATTAATTGATCAAGGTTTACATACTCAGCATCAATTCCTTGGTCATTTAATACTCCTGCAAGAATTCGAGCAGAAAGTTTTTCACCAACTCCAACAATAACATCTTCAGAACGAGAGGAAATTTCACCAATCACTTGGATTGCTTCAAGAAATGATTTTAGATGTTTTAACTCATTTTTAATTTCATCCTTTAAAGCTTCTTTGATTGCTTTGTCTTGAATTGCTTCATTGACAGTAGAAATATGGCTTTCCTCTAAAATATCAACAATTTTATAGTATACACCTTTTTCTAAAGCAGCTTTTCCTGCTTCAATTAAACGACTAGTTGTTCCTTCTGTTTTTACATAACTACTCATTGCTGAGACAACAGCAACAACACGATTCTTTTTTAACGAATTTTGAATAATACTTGCAACATTTAACATTCTATCGGCTTTCCCTAAACTGGTTCCACCGTATTTCTGAACAATGTAATTCATAAGGATTAACTTTTGAGGATAAGTTACAAAACAAAACTAAAGCTCATAAAATAAGCAATATCAATATTTTGAGGCCCTTGCGTATTATTTTCAACTAAACCAAATTCAAGCACAGCCCAGTTAGAAAGATAAAAACGAGTTCCAAGTGTAATTTCTTGGATATCGTTGCCAGCTTCTGTATCTGAACTTTTAGGGAAGATACTCGAATAAATCAACCCCTGTAATACGAAGTCGAAACTTTCAGAAAGGTGAAAGTTCACTCCAGCAAAGGCATATGTGATTTTTTTAGGAGAATCTTTAAAAATCGCATTTTGCATGTATGTTACTGCATAGGCCGCATGAAAAGACATTGCATTAAACTTTATAGAGTAATTCAGTGAAATATTATAATCATCAAAATTACTATGAGTTCGGTTTTCAGAACTGTGATCACTTGTTGAATCCAATTCATTCAAAGAAAGATCCATGTAACTGTCATTAAAGTTAGCATTTACACCTAATGACATTGCTGATTTATCTCCCTTAAAAAATGCGTATTTAAAACCTACAGTTGCCGCATAACTTTGATATGAGCTTTTTGGAACTGTGTATTTAAAGACATATTCTTTTGTCTCATTATCCCAAACATAAATTTCAAATTGATCTTGTTTTGCATTATTTCGTTCGACATTATCAAGTGCAAAATTGTCATGAAATTGCTCAATCGTACCATCTAAAGTTCCTGAAGAAAAAAGAATATCACGATAAGTCAGTTGTATTTCTAGATGATCAGTTAAACCATAACGAATATGAGCTTTTCTTTCTAAAAGCTCTGCATCAATATAAATAGAGTAGCCACTATTATAATATTTATCATCACTTTCACCTATAACTCCAGTCACAAGAGTATTAAAGGTACTTGAACTTCCATTTTCATCACGAGCTTTATCTGCATTTCTACTAAATTCAAATGAATTCGAGTGAGAAATAGAAAAGCTACTATAAATTTGTCCTTTTTTAAGAGTAAAACCTGAATCAGGTTCAAACCTTGTTCGCATCATCTGCAAAGGATACTGTGCCCCTACGGCAAATG
>JBNMNM010000127.1:0-7827 GCA_051275585.1 bacterium
GCCAGCCAACCACATATAAAGTCGATCTTTATTAGATGATGTTTGCAATGCAGAGTGCAAACGTTTTCCAATAGGACTACTTTTAATCACTGGAATTTTTAGTAGTTGATCTTTCTGAGTGTATAAGCCAGAAAAAAGAAGAATTCCAATTACAAATGCAAGTAAACCTAATTTAGGTTTCCACAAGATAAGTAACACAACAAATGTGATGATTGATCCAAGCCAAATGCTTCTTCCCATTGAGAAAAAAGACGCCAAGAAAATAATGATTCCAGAGAAAAAATAGAGTGACCTCATTTTTTTAGAAAACTGATCTGAAAAAGATGCACTTAGAAAAATAGGAAAAATAAGAAGGAAAATTCCTCCAAATGTTAAATGGTGAGAAAAAATTCCTAATGAGTTCCAAGAGCCTTTTCCATTAGGAAGATATTCTTTTTGCAATTTTGCAGAACGTAAAAAATCAATTCCTGTGAAATGTTGAATGATTGCATAAATTCCAATGACTGTTGCAGAAAACAATATTACATGGAAATACGGTCGGAGATTTCTTTTTGACAGTGCAAAACAAAAAAGAAACGGTAATAAAAAACGCCAAAGTTTTGGATAGTATCCTAAGCTGGTTTGAATTTCATCAGAAAAAATAGTGCTCAGAATGACACCAATAAAGAATAGAACCCAACCATAAAAAATCGGTGTTTTTTCCCATTTCTCTTTCTTCGTTACAAAAAGAATGATGGTTGTGATATAAAATCCTGCATTCGCAAATTCTCCTCCAGCAATACTAAAGGGAACACAAAAAAAACAAACCCAGAGGAAAAAGCTTCTCCAACTTTCAACATTTTTGATGGTTTCTGAAAATCTCACGCACTACCTCTGAATTATAAAATTTCGAATGATCAACTGTGGTAAAGAAAATCAACCACAAACTTTAATGAAAATCAATTAGACTCGTAAAAAATATTGATCTTGAGTAAATAAAAGCAAAAATCAAGAAGGTCTGTTTAATTTTATTTTTATTTATACAAATTATTGAAATTTAAAATAATTTTTACTAGAATTTTTCTTAGAAAAATAGTCTCAAAAACTGGCGAGTTAAGATAAAGTAGTTCAAGTTAATCTGAAACTCAAAAAAGCTTTTTAGATAAAAAAGTTTGTTTTTCAACATGATGAAATCATTTTGATAATTTGAGTAAAAGAATTTTTAAGTATTACTCGTAAAAACTTAGTTGCTCCATTAGAATACTTTCGTTGTCAATATTTGATTAGATGCATTGAGAATCTAAGCATATTTCAGTTGTTCCCTAAAAATTTATAAATTGTTCTGATTAATTAAGACTTTCAAAGGCTTTTATCGCAATGTCAATTGTCGTTCATGTCTCTTCTGCAAAAGTTTCAATTCCTAAGTATAAAGTTGAAATTCCTTTGCAACTACCCAATGATAAGCTTTCAGTTGCAGCACAAGAAACTTATCAAATTTTAAGAGATTCTGTTGTCTTGCAAACAGAAACAGATCGTGATGATCGAAGAGAAGCAATTACTCTATTGTCACAGTATGGAAAAAAGCTATTCCATTGTTTAATTCCTGAAGAGTTTCGTTTTGAAGTTTTAAAAGAAGGTGGAATCTATCTTCGAATTTTATCAGAGAACATTGATCAAGTTCCGTGGGAATTGCTTCATGATGGAGCTTCATTTTTGGCACTTACTCAAGGTGTTTCTGCTATTACTCCGTTTAATATTGATTTACCTAAATTACCAATTTCAACTCAGCCTGAAGTATTGCGAGTTGCTCTCCAATCAGCCTTACCTTTAAGAAATGTTGAAGAAGACTCTCAATGGAAACAAGAGCAATACATTACATTTGTAGAAGAACTAATTTCAGAAAAAACAAAAGCTACCAATGGTGCTATTTTTGATGTTGATGGTTCTGCCAACTCAGAATCTTTAATCTCTTGTTTACAACAGTTCACCCCTCATATTTGGTTGTTTTCTGGACACTCTACAAATGAAGGATGGTTTTTAGAAGATGTTCAAACTAAAGAACCAAATCTAATTTCTTTTCAATTTTTAAGAAATTATTTGAAATATGCTGTTGAACAAGGTCTTAGAGTCTTGTTTCTAAATACCTCTCAGTGTGGATCAAATCAGCAAAAAGTAGGGCATCAAGAGTATACAGCACTATTTCAAACAGGGGTTCCATTAATTGTAACTTTTGATGGTCGTTTAGGAAGAGAACGCCTTAAAATTTATATTCAAACTTTTTTACATCATATTATTCAGCAAGATACAGTTTTAGTTGCTCATCGTAGTGGTTTGAACGCAATGGCTTCAACACTTCCTTTAAGTTGGGATTGGACATGGATTCGGATTCGAATTAATACGGCACTATTGGCCAATACAGATCATAATCCAACACGAGCATTTATAACAACTCCAGTTAGCCCATTGGTCTATCCATTTTATGATCGATCACAGCTTATTAATTCTCAAAGGTTTTTTGGAAATCATGAGTTCCTAAAGCTCTTTCTAAATGCTTGTAACCAGAAAAAAATAGATGAAATTATTTGTTTGCAAAGTATTAAAGAACAACCACAAGAAATTTATATTGAAGAGTTTTTTCGAAGATTCTCTAAAAAACGGAGAATTAGTGTAAGTGTCTTGCCATATTATCGGTGGGGCTTTTCTGGTGATGTACAAGAAAAGCCAGAACAAAAATCAGAGTTAACTGAAATTTTTTCTATTTTAGAAGAACCTAATACTGTTCAAGCATTTTTTGATCAAGCAACCTATTCTCTTTGTAAAGAATCTCCAGAAGATAATCGATTTTTGATTCTATTGAATCCACCAGAAAAACTGGATCGTAATCTTGATCAATGGTTGAAAATGAAACAAAGTGAAGGTTGGATGATTATTACTCTTAGTAATTATTTAGGTTTTACTTCATTACCAACCCGTGCTTTATCGATTCGCAGCACAAATGCAGATGAATTATTTGATTTTTTAGATGATCAACTTCTAGAAGAATGGGAAAATTTAACCAATCATGAGTTCCCTACTCAGATGGAACACTTACCTCTCTTAAAATGCATTTTAGAACTAAAAAATGAAGAATTGATTCAATATCTTTCTGAAGAAGAAGATTTATTGATTTTATGGAAGGCAACTCTACAAACAGCAATAGGTAATTTTAGCAATAAAGATAAACAAGTTTTAATTACTTTATACTTAAGTCAAAGTCAGGTTCCTATTGAACTATTAGAGGAACTAGTCAGCAAGACTATTTTTGAGAACTTACAAATGCTCAAAAAGCTCCAACTTGTTCATAGTGATCTAGCTGGAAAAAATTATTGGATTCCAAACTATTTGGCTAAGATTTTTTATAACATTAAGCTTTTCCCAGAATCGCAATTGCTTACTGTAGGAAAGCATATTCTACAACAATATTTACAACTGGTTACCAATGGACGTAACGTTGTTGCACAAGAATTTGCAGTGTTTAATCAAAGTCTTCATAACCTAATTTTATTGGGAGATGCTGAAAACTGTTTATTGCGAAATACACAATTAGGAAAACGAATTTCAAAACAATCATTTCCTAATAATGCAACTCTTCTAAATAATGTACGCACAAGTTTAGGAATTGCTCTCTATTTAGAAAATGAAGACTTAAAAGAAAAAGTTGTTTTTGAATCTCTCGAGATTTTGGATAAACTTCCAATGTATTCGCAAGTTGAAAAAAGTTATGAGTGGTTACTCAACAAATTGCAGAATGAAAAAAAATGGCATCAAGTTCCAAAAGTTCAGATCAATCTTGCAAAGGTTTACGCAAAACAACAGCAGAAAGCAAAAGCTGCAAGCCTGTTAACAGCATCAATTATTTTAAGTGAGGATATCAAAGATTATTCTCATCGGTATGAAACTTTAATTGAGGTTGCAACCCTATTTTTGGAATTAGGAGAAATTGATAAAGTTGATCGTTTGGTATTAAATGCTGATTTTGATCCACACCTTTTGAGTGTAAAAAACTTGGCTCGTTTGTGGCTTATTGATGGTCATCTTCATTATCATGACAACGAATATTTATCTTCCTTAGATTCATTTCGCAAAGGATTAAAAGATCCTAATGAAATTGAAGCAAATGGTTTAATTGCTGTTAGTTATGTTGCAATTGCTGGTATTTATTCTCAACAAAATGATATTTCGTCGTGGATCATTGCTGTAGAAAAAGCCATTGAATATTTTATTTTAGATAATAATTTTAATGAAGCTGAAAATCATCATGAATACTTGTGGGAACATTACAAAAAAGAAAATGATCTTGAAAAAGGAGAGGAACATTTAGTCTGGCTGTATACTCAGGCAAGTTATAAAGGAAATGATGAACAAGCAAAAAAGTTAGCCAATCAACTTGGAGAGCTTTATCATCATCTCAAAAATGCAACCAAATCAGCAGAATATTATAAGCTTGCTCATCAAATTTAATTTTGCTGGAAGTATCGAAGTTTTAATTTGTATAATCTTCGTAATGGTTTTTCTAAATATGAGCTTCTTTTTTCTAGTGTTTTCAGAACCAAAGATGCTTCTTTAAAATCTTTCTTTTGAATTAAGAACAAACCATAATTATATAAAATGGATGATGACTCTGGTTTCAAAAAGATCATTTTTTTATAATACTTTTGAGCAAGATTCATCTCTTTTTGAGCTTCTGCAATAAAAGCCAAATTCATAATGGCTGAAATATAATTTGGATAATACTGAAGCAATTCAAGATAAACTTTTCGAGCCTTTATATATTTTTTCTGTTTCTGATAACTCTGTCCTAAGTAGTTTAAAATTTCCCAGCTTTGAGGGGATTTTTGTTGTAACCACTCTAAATGAGGTTGTGCTAACTTCATTTTTCCTTTCTTGAAAGCATCTACAGCCCATTTTTTTCGCAATAAAAATGAATCAGGATATGCTTTTAACCCATCTTGAAAAAAGAGATCTGCCTCTTTTTGATTCTTCTGTTTTTCTGCAATCATTCCTTTCCAATAATACCAATGTTCATCTTTTGGAAATGGACTCTCTTTGAACAACTTCTGAATTTGTTCCCACGCTTTTAATGCAATCAAGTTTTCAATCCGATGATAAAAAGCTAATGCATCATGAGAAAAGTCTGTTTTTTGAAATTCTTGTTCTGCAAGTTTATGATTGCCCTTCCAATAATACAAATAACCTTGAACCAAAGCTTGTCGATGATCAGCATATTTTTTCCCACGCAATCCATATTGAATTGTTGAAATAGATTGCTTACCTTTTGTGAGACGAATGAAGTTCAGCAATTGAATATCAATATTTTCTAAATTTCCAATTGTTACTGAAGCTAAGGCATAGTTATACCAGAAAACAGAATTATCCTGATTATACTTAATTAATCGTCTTAAAATTTTGTGAGCTTGATAATAATCATTACTGCTCATCAACAAAGCTGCATAATTATTTTGATAAATTGGACTTTGAATTCCTAACAAAATTCCTTGTCGATATGCTCGTTTTGCTTTTTTATAATTTTGATCTTGCTCATAAAGAGGAGCAAGTTGTTGAAACACTTGTTTTTGATTTGTATTTTGTAGTGTGAGTTGTTCTAAAACTCGGATTGCAAATTTTGTTTTCTTTAATTTTAAAGATAATTCAACTCGTTTCCAATCTCGGTTTGGATTTTCAAGTTTCTGATATTTTGCAATAAAGTCTAATTGTTTAAGTGATAAATTCCATTGGTTTTGTTTTTCATACAATAAGGCTAATTTGTTTCGAACTTCCCATCGTTTAGGATTTTTTTGAATTAATTGTTGATAATAATAGGTTGCCTTTTGATAGTTTCCTTTTACTTCATGAATTTGAGCAACAGCAAAAAGAGCCATTTTTTCTTGTGGAATCGCTTTAACAACCTCTGTTAAAATTTCTTCTGTTTTCTTACTATTTTTTTGGTAGGCAAATAATTTTGCTCGAATTAACCATAATTCTTTTTGAAATGATTGCTCTTTTGAACGAGCTTCAATTAGTTTTTGCAGTTTAAGAAGCCAAACATTCAGTAAAAATTTTGGTTCAAATTGTTGGTATAATTGAATGTAGTTTTTTTGATTAAGATATCCAGCAAAAAGTAAAAATTGAGATTCTGAATCATGAAATCTATTTTTTGTAAAAATCTCTAATTCTTGAATAATTTCTTTTGAAGGTTGTCCTTTTAAGACTGCTTTTGAAAATGTTTGTAGCAGTTTTTTATTGTTATTTTGTAGCCGTAAAATGTGAATTTTTTCATAAAAAATAATATTTTTTGTTACTATGATTGTTTTACTTTGTTCTTCCGCCTCAATTGTAGCTTCTGCTTTTTCATAGCTTTGAAGAGCATTTTCTAAGTCTCCATTTCTATGATGAATCCTAGCTAAACGAATTAATAACGGTGCTGTTTTTCCATATTCTTTTTCTTGCATTTGAAGAAGACGAGCTTCAGGAGTATAGTCTTTTCGTTTTCCATAAGCATCTGCCGCAGACAGAAAAAATGATAAATGCTTTGGATAAGTTGTATGGAGTTGTTTTAAAATATGGATTAACTTTTTAAATGGAAATTGATCTTGAATAAATTGATTTAAATAATGAGAAAATCCATCTGTATCTTTTTGCTGAACAAAAAATGAAAGTAATAAATTTGCTAATGCTACACTATTTTTTTCTTGTTTTTGAAGTTGTTTAAGGCTTTTGAAGTGTTCAGGAGTGATTTGTTGTTTTGCAAAATATTGTTGGTATTCAGCTATTTTTTTCTGAATATTTGCGATCAATTTAATTCTATTTTGAAAACTTGCTTGTAATGAAATTTTCTTTTCTTTTGAATAGTATGTTTCTGATAAAAGTTTTTCTGACTTTTTAAAATATTGAAGAGCTAGAGTATAATCACCATTATAATAGTAAATCTGTGCAAGTTGGTTTGATGTTTTAAATGTACTAGAACTTTGTTTTTCAAATTTGAGTAAATTTTTAAGTGCTAACGAAAATTGATTATTTTGTTGGGCCGCATTTGCAATCCAAAGATAGGTAATTGGAAATAATTTTGTATGGGGACGTAATTCTTGAAAAATTTGAATAAAACGTTTTCCATTTTTTTGTTTTTCAAGTTCTCCTTTAAGAATAATCAAATTCATTAAATTAGGTTGCTTTAAAAATAGTCTTTTTTTCTCAATAACTAAATCTTTTGAATCAGAAATTATTTTTTCAACAAGTTTTAAATTGCTGTGGGCAGCTCGAAAACGAGGATAAATTTTAATTGCACAAGAGTAGGATCTTCTTGCTTTTTTATATTGCTTTTTCTTCTGGTAATATCGTCCTAACCAATAGCAAGAGGCTGATTTGCTTGGATCAATTGACTGAGCTTCTAAAAATTCTTTTTTGGATAATGAAAGATAGCCATCTAAAAGATAAAGTTTTCCTAATTTAATTCGAAGTTTAAAGTTATCAGGCTTATATTGGATCTGTTTACGTAGTTGTAAAATTTTTTGTTTGTTATCTTTTGCATAAGTTGAAGTAAACTCAATTGAGAAACTTAATAGCAAAACAAAAACGTAAATAAATCCTTTTCTCCAGCGTAAACTGTGAAGCATGAGTAACCTTTTTGAGAAAAAATAGATAAAAAAAAAAGCTCCTTTCCAACAAAGGGAAAAGGAGCTTTTTTCTTTTAACATTATCAAAAAGAATTCACCATCCAAAGCGTTAGCTTGGGTGGTGATGAATTTTTGACCTCACCCTCCGAAGTCTAAAAGACCTAAGAAGGTAAGGAGTTGTTGCATGTGGCCGTAAGGC
>JBNMNM010000128.1:0-7809 GCA_051275585.1 bacterium
ATAGATTTTTAGATTAATGAATTGATATTCAGAACCTTAATTTACTGAAAATCTATCTTTTATACTAATAAAATAGGTCTAAATATTAATCGAACTCAGGTTATTAAGACGAGCAATTCAACCTCAAACAACTATTTATTATTTAACAGGGTAAAGAAAAGTTAATTCTTATTGAATGTAAATTAAAACCAACCTCATCTTTTGATAAGAAAAACTTCGTTCAAAACTACATCCAATTATTTCGTGGAAAGTTTCTTCAACTTTGCATCAATTTGATTGATTCTATCCTCCAGTCTAGAGGTAAAGTTGGGGTATCTTTTTAATAGAACCTCAGAGACCTTCCAAAAGAAAATAGTTGTATCACAATCTATGAGCAAAGGAGAAATATTTATATGATCAGCCAACAATAAATAAGTTGAACCTGTTTTACTAAACCTCCTTACAAAAATAGTCTCATTCACTAAAACCATCACAACCTCGCCTTCTTCTATATTATCGATTCTTACACGCTCACCAATAACAACATCTCCGGGAAACAACCCTTCTTCATTAGAGACCATCATTAAATCCTGAATAACGAAGGCCAACATATCATTCTTTTTCTCTACAGGAATACTTATTCTGGGTAACAATTCATAGGTTTCTGATTTTATAAAATTATAAACGAAGGCTTCACAGTTGAGTTCACTTACAAAAGGAACTTCCACTAAACCAACTTTTACTACCTGATTTACATCTGTAGTAACTCCTCCATCAAAACGTAATAATTGATTTACGGTAATCTCTTTTGTCAAAATTAGATCAATAGAAATACTAAAATAATTAGCAACTTTTATAATTGTATCAATCTTCGGCTCACTCCTTCCTTCTTCGTACGCGCCTAGTGTAGCCCTCTTTAAAAGAAATATATCTGCAAACGCTTGTTGGCTTAATCTCTTTACTCCTCTTATTTTTTTTATATTTTTCCCAAAAAAAGACATATCTTGCTAATTTTATTTGCAATTTTTAAAATATTATGTATATTTGAGCTCTTTTTAAGATTAAAAAGAACAATTAAACACCCCAAATATAGCATAAATAGTTATAGTTCTAAAAAAATTAGCAATTATAGAAAAAACTAAAAAAAAGAAAGACTTAAAACCGTAAAAGTTTTCGTAATATTAAAGTCAAATTCAAAGAAAAAATATGGAAGAACAATTTGATACTATAAAAAATTATTTACTTGAGTTAAACTACAATATCACTCATGAAGATAGAAAAGAAGGAATTCTAATGATTCAAAATGAAGACGAAGGAATTAATAATTTAATTTTAGGAATTGCCAACCCTATTTTAATCATAGAGCAATATATTTTTAAAATAACAAAACCTAATGAAACTATTTTCCAACAATTACTTCAAAAAAACAGAGATATTGTACACGGCGCCTTTGTTTTAGATGAAACAGGAGAAAAAGTAATTTTTAGAGACACCTTACAAATTGAAAATATCGATTTAAACGAACTCGAAGGTTCTATAAATTCTTTAAGTTTATTATTAAGCGAATTTTCAGAAAACATTATCCAGTTTTCAAAAGCATAACATATAGAATTAAACAACTCATAAAACACAAGCAATGAATATATTTAGAAGATTATTTAACGTTAGCAAAGCTGAAGCACATTCTGCCATTGACAAAATGGAAGATCCTATCAAAATGACAGAACAGGGAATTCGAGATATGAAAAAAGATTTGTCTCAAGCCCTTGAAGGACTTGCTCAAGTAAAAGCGATGCTAATTCGTTCTCAGAATGAGAAAACTCAATTCGAAACAAAAGCAAAAGATTACCAAAATAAAGCCATGTTGATTTTACAAAAAACTAAAAAGGGAGATTTATCTTCAGAAGACGGAGATCGATTGGCAAAAGAAGCTTTGATTAAAAAAGAAGAAAATCAAGAACACACAATTCGAAGCACTGCAGAAGTAGAGAGTTTTTCTAAATCTGTTTCACAGTTAGAAGGAAATGTTAAATCTTTAAGAACAAATATTAGTAAATGGGATAACGAATTAAAAACGCTCAAAGCACGGGTAAAAGTATCAAGCGCTACTAAAAATCTCAACAAACAGATGGCATCTATTGATAGTTCTAGTACGGTAAACATGCTTGAAAAAATGAAAGAAAAAGTAACAGAAGAAGAAGCTTTGGCCGAGGCTTATGGAGATATTGCCAATGAATCTAAAAGTGTCGACGAAGAAATAGACAAAGCTTTAGATAATAAGCAAGTGAGTGCTGATAACGATTTAGATGCGCTGAAAAAACAAATGGGACTGTAATCATTAAGCCAACTCTGAATTTGAAAATATACAAATTTAGAGTTTTTTTTTACAAGTAATACTAAAACTAAAATACTATGGGAATCTTTGATTTTCTCAAAAAAAAGGAAGAAGAACGACACTACGACCCTACCAATATTACCATTAGAGATTTAGGGAAAGAATACATCTTCGAATATGCTACAGAAACATGGACGGTTACTGCTTTATTTGAATACGACTGGGGAGATAATTATTTTACCAGAGAATTTATTATGAAAAGTGGAATTACAGAAAAATCACTGCACATTGAGGACGATGGCGGACTAATTGTTACACTTTCGGAAAAAGTAAAAATACGAAAACTCGGTGATGAAGTATGTGATTATATCGATACTCATGAAAAACCTCCAAAAAAGATCATATTCGAGGGCGTTACTTATTATTTAGATGAAAAGTCATCTGGATATTGTAAAGAAATTGATGCCGAAAAATGGGAAGAATTAATTTCTTACGACTACCTAGACGAAGAAGAAGAAAAAATACTCTGCATTGAACAGTTCGGAGATGAAGAGTTTGAAGTAAGTAAAGGGATTATCATTGATAAAACTACTATTTCAAATATATTACCAATGGCGGATAATTAAGACATCTAACACAAAGTATTCAATAATAATATTCTAAATTTGATTTCAAAATGAATCTGATGAAAGCACAGAAAATACTCCTATTAATAGTATCTATGATTTTAGTTAGTTCTTGTAGTGAAGAACATAAAAAATATATAAAATCACCTTTAGACATTATCGTCACAAACTATATAGACATGCAAAACTATAGTGTAGTTCTCGCCGACATGGATTATAAAAAGGACACTGATAAATATTTTCATAAATATAAAATCATACTTGAAAAACCGAGTTCAGGAAGTGAATCCAAAGAAGATGACTTTGATGTTAAAACTACTGAATGGATAGCAGTTTCTCCAATCACATTCGAGGAGCATCAAAAAGATTTAGGAATGACTGTTCTGTCAAAAAAAGACGGTGTACTCGATAAAACATCTACTCCTGCTGGCTACGACAATTATGTTGGAAATAAAAAATACGGAAGTTGGAACACAAATAGTAGTGGTTCTTCTTTTTGGGCTTTCTATGGCCAATATCACTTTATGAGTAGTCTTTTTTATGGTTCTAGTCACAGGTACCGCAGAAGTGATTATGATTATTACAGAGGCAATCATTATGGCAAAAGCAACTATTATGGTAGAAACAATGACTTTGGTACGTCTACTTACAAAAGTAAAAATTGGAGTTCTAAATCCACTTCTTTCAAAGACAATGTCCGTAGCAAAGTCAATAGAAGTTCATCTGCATTAAAATCGAAAGGGTATAGTTCAAGTAAAAGCTACGGAAACTCAAAGACAACTACGCGAAACTCCAGCAGGTACAGTAACTCTAGTTCTTCTCGATCTCGAAGTGGAGGATTTGGGAAGTAATCTTTATTTAAAACTATCGTAAACAACAAACACATGGACAAGTATCTAAATATTATTGAGTTATCATATTCTTTGGGATATATCTTAAGCGGTTTTATCATTTTTATCATTGGAAAAATAACCTACAAACAATTACACCCTAGAATCAATATCCGACAAGAACTTGTTGAGAAAGATAATTTTGCTTTTATACTTTCTTATGTAGGTTTTTTTGCTGCTTTAACAATTGTTATTGGAGGCGCCATCGTTGGAGAAAGTTACGATTTCATTACAGACATTCAGCAGATTTTTATTTACGGAGTTAGCGCTACCTTTCTTTTACTTTTGTCTGGATGGATTAGCAACAAAGTTATTTTACATAAATTTGATCTTAAGAAAGAAATAATCACAGATAAAAATGACGGGTCTGGTATTATTGAAGCTGCAATATTCATTGCAAATGGACTTATTTTATATGGTGCCTTGGTTGGAGAATCCGAAACTTTGCTGCAAGGAATTACAACCTTCGTGATTTATTGGTTTATAGGGAATCTTGTGTTAATCATCGCTTCCAAAATTTTTATTTCTTGGATGAGGTATGACATACACGATGCTATAGAAAAAGACAATATTGCTGCTGGAGTTAGTTTCGCAGGAGCTATTCTAGCAATTGGAATTATTACTATGAATGCTATCATAGATCCATTTGTTGATTGGACAACAACACTTATAGATATTAGTATTCAAACCGTATTAGGGTGTCTTTTGCTACCAATAATGCGTGTTTTTGCTGATAAAATTTTATTGCCAGGTCAAAAACTTACGGATGAGATTATTAACCAAGAAAAACCAAATATTGGAGCAGGTCTTATTGAAGCATTTGCATACATTGCGTCTGCAATATTGATTACATGGAGTATATAAAAAAGAATTCTTTTGTCTTAAAAGCCGCTATTTTTGCAACTGGTTTTGCAGGAATCGTAGCTGAATACATCTTATCTACTTTAGCAACCTACTTCATTGGAAATTCAATTTTTCAATGGACTATGATTGTTTCTTTGATGTTGTTTTGTATGGGGCTCGGGAGTAGATTGAGTAAATTAATAACAAGCAACCTCATCCGAAACTTTTTAATACTAGAAGCTTGTTTATCAATACTAGTTGCTTTTTCATCTGTTTTGGTGTATACATTGTCTGCTGTTAGCGAATACTACGGTATTGTTATCTATTCGCTCAGTATGATTATTGGACTGCTCATTGGATTAGAAATCCCTCTGGTAGTTAGGATCAATAAGGAATACGAAGACCTAAAAAGTAACATCTCTTCTATCTTAGAAAAAGATTATTACGGAAGCCTTGTTGGAGGGGTGTTTTTTGCCTTTATCGGCTTGCCAATACTCGGCTTGTCTTATACTCCTTTTGTTTTAGGAATTATAAATTTTTTAGTTGCAATTATTGTTTTATATCGGTTTAAAGACAAAATAAAACTTAATCAGTTTTTACGTTTAAAAGGTGGCTTGTCTATTGTATTTGTTGTATTAATTACGGGAATTATTTTCACAAAACCCATCATTCAATGGGGAGAGCAAAAAAAATATAAAGACAAGGTTGTGTATTCCGAGCAAACTAAATACCAAAAAATAGTATTGACCGAATGGAAAAACGAACATTGGCTGTATCTTAATGGAAACCTACAGTTCTGTTCGATTGATGAAAAAATGTACCACGAACCTTTAGTTCACCCCATCATGCAATTACATCCAAACCCACAACGTATTTTAGTTTTAGGAGGTGGAGACGGCTGCGCTGTGCGAGAACTATTAAAATATTCTAGTATTGAAAAGATAGACCTAGTTGACCTCGATCCTAAAATGACCAATTTAGGAACAGACCATCCTGTTTTACTAGATATCAACCAAGGAAGCATGCATAGTGATAAATTACACATCTTCAATAAAGATGCTTACATACACCTGGAACAAAATATAACTGATTTTTATGATGTCATTATTGCAGACCTTCCAGATCCTAGAAATATTGAATTAGGAAGACTCTATTCTCATGAATTTTATTCAATTTGTTACAGAAAACTTCGAAAAAACGGGCTGATCATTACACAAGCGGGTAGCCCTTATTTCGCAACAGATGCTTATAATTGTATTGATATCACCATGCAATCAGCCGGATTTACGACCACAAGACTCCACAACCAAGTAATATCTATGGGGGAATGGGGATGGATTCTTGGAACAAAAAACCCCGATATCAGTTCTCAAAAACTCAAAAATAAACTGGGAGCAATTAAATTCGAAAACATACAAACCAACTGGATCAATGAAGAGGCTATGCAATTGATTACTTCGTTTGGGAAAACTGTTTTTAAGTCAAATGATAGTATTCAAATAAACAAAATACATAACCCTGTTTTGTATCAATACTATTTAAAAGGGAATTGGGATATTTATTAAATATGGAGATACCTTACAAACATATCGAAGCACATATTTACAACCATCGCTTTTGGTCTAACTGTTGTCAACCTAATATTCTCAAAGAGACTTATCAAACCCTCTTAAATGAGAGTGGCTTTTCTATTATTCTTTTCAATGAACACCACTTCCCAGAACAAGGGTATACCTGCTTTTGGCTTTTAGGTGAAAGTCACTTGGCAATTCATACATTTACTGAAAGTGGAAAGAGCTATATTGAACTGAGCAGCTGTAATAAAGAAAAACTAGACACTTTTGTTTCTAAAATATTACAAAACACGTAACCAAATGAAAAACCAAGCAAGAAATTTCATTAATCATAACCCTTATTTTATCAAATTCATTTATGCGTTAATTTTACTAAATATTATTGCCTTAATACTAGAATCGTACGAAAGTGTCAATGATAAATACAGTAGTATTTTTAATATGTTTGAATTTTTTTCGGTTGTCATATTTACGATAGAGTACTTTCTAAGAATTTGGGTTTCTGATAAATCAAAAGAAGACAAGAAAGAGCGTCTCAACTTTGCCTTTTCTACCATGGGAATTATTGATTTGATTGCTATTCTTCCTTTTTATCTTCCTTTTATTCTTCCTGTCGACTTAAGGGTTATTCGAATACTTCGCCTTTTTAGATTGTTGCGAATTTTCAAACTCGCCAGGTATTCCAAATCATTAAAATCGATTAGACATATATTAAGAGAGACAAAAGCAGAATTATCGATAACTGTTTTTGTCACCTTTGTCTTGATGATTCTATCTTCCACTTTGATGTATTATATAGAACACGACGATCAACCCGAACAGTTTGCAAGTATCGGGGATGCTTTTTGGTGGTCAATCGCCACATTGACAACTGTTGGCTACGGAGATGTTTATCCAGTAACTGGCTGGGGAAAATTATTAAGCGGTGTAATTGCATTAATAGGTATCGGTTTTGTAGCGCTTCCAACGGGGATTATTAGCTCTGCATTTATCGAAAAAATTCAAATAGATAAAAAACTTAAAAACAAAAGCAATAAATGTAAATGCCCACATTGTGGAAAAGACATAAAACTATGATTCCAAACAAATATATCTTACAATTCATCGCGTGCATCTATGTGATTTTTGCTATTAGTATTTTTTTTCCCATTGCTAAGTTTGGAATCGTTCCTCGCAGCGCTACAGGACTCATCGGAATTTTTACTTCCCCATTTTTACATACAGGTATTAGACACCTCGTTTCTAATACCATCCCATTAATTGTACTGCTTATTATATTAAACTACTTTTACCATCAAAAAGCAATGGCCGTCATCGCTTTTACAATAATTATAGGTGGGTTTTTTGTATGGATTTTTGCTAGAAACGCAAACCATATAGGAGCCAGCGGTTTGATTTATGGCCTCGCAGCATTTTTAATCACTAATGGTTTTATAGAACAAAAGTTCCTTCCCATGCTCATATCTATTGGAGTTATCATTCTTTACGGCGGAATGATTTGGGGTGTATTTCCTAATACCTATAGACAGGTTTCGTGGGAAAGTCATTTGTTTGGAACTATT
>JBNMNM010000129.1:0-7797 GCA_051275585.1 bacterium
ATTGATTGAAGGCGAACTTTTTGGTCATGAAAAAGGAGCATTTACAGGTGCAATCGCCAATCGAAAAGGCAAGTTTGAACAAGCTCAAAATGGTACACTATTTCTTGATGAAATAGGAGAAATGCCTCTTGCCTTGCAAGTTCGACTTCTACGAGCTTTAGAGGAAAAAGTAATTCAACGTGTCGGAAGTGAAAAAGATATTCAATTGAATGTTCGAATTGTTGCAGCAACTAGAGCCAATTTAGAAGAAATGGTTCACAACCGCCTATTTCGAGAAGATTTATACTATCGTCTTAATGTGCTTCGGATTCATTTGCCAACACTGAAAGAACGAAAAGATGATATTCCTCTTTTAGCACGTCATTTTTTAGAAAGAGCATTCTCTGAAACTGATCGAAAAAAACCATATCCAATTTTCACTCCAGAATCGCTGAATTTATTGATGGAACAACTGTGGAAAGGAAATGTTCGTGAACTTAGAAATTTGATTACCCGAATTGCAATTCTTTTACCTATAGAAATTTATCAAATTTTACCAACTCACTTAGTTCCTCATTTTCCACAGCAAGATTATTTTACTTCTAGTTATTATAATGAAGCAGAAGATTCTCAACCAAGACAGAGAACAACAAGCACTCCATTTCGACAAATTCCAGCTCAAACTGAATTTCTTTCTTCTTATCAAGAAAAGACCAAAGAACAAGAAGGCGTTTTTATTCCTCTAGGAATGAGCTTAAAAAAAGCAGAGGAAAAAATTATTGATTTGTCCTTAGAAGTATATCAAGGGAATCGAACAAAGGTCGCAAAAGTTTTAGGAATAGGACTTCGGACTCTTCGCAGGCGACTGAATGAACAGAAATAAGTCAGATAGGTATTTACGTTTCACGTCATGACAGATATATATTTCTCAAAATACAACCACTTTATCTTTACTTAGCACTATGTACAAAGTTTTTATTGATGGACAGGTCGGAACTACAGGATTGCAGATCTATGAACGATTAAAAAATCGATCAGATATTGAACTTCTTGAGATTCCTGAAAGCGACCGTAAAAATTTAGAAAAGAAAAAAGAATTTTTAAATCAATCTGATTTAGTCATTCTTTGTTTGCCTGATTCAGCAGCAAAAGAATCTGTTTCTTTAATTGATAATCCGAATGTAAAAGTTCTCGATGCAAGTACAGCTCATCGAATTGCTGAAGATTGGACTTATGGTTTAGCAGAACTTCCTGAACAACGTGAAAAAATAGAGAACGCTCGCTTTGTTTCTAATCCAGGGTGTTATCCTACAGGATTTTTACTTGCTGTTCGTCCTTTAGTTGCTGAGGGAATTTTAAATCCTGAATCTCTTGTTACAGTCAATGCTGTTTCTGGTTATTCTGGTGGTGGTCGTCAATTAATTGAGATTTATGAAAAACATGCTCAACAAGTAAACAATCCTAGTGATTTATGGAATTATCGTCCGTATGCTCTAGGTTTAGAACATAAGCATGCCCCTGAAATGAAAAAATATGCTCTACTTGAGAATCAACCTTTGTTTGTTCCTTCAGTAGGACACTTTGCACAAGGAATGCTCGTTTCGATTCCTCTGTTTACAAAGCAGTTTCAAAAAGAAGTAGGAAAAGAAGAGATTCACCAAATTTTGTCAAAAAGTTATGAGAATGAACCTTTTGTTCAGATCATGCCATTAGAAGGTGATTATCTTGAAAGTGGATTTTTAAATCCACAAGATTGCAATCAAACAAATCGTGTTGATATTTTTATTTTTGGTAATCAAGATCAAATTTTACTTGTGTCACGACTTGATAACCTTGGAAAAGGTGCATCAGGTGCGGCCGTTCAAAATATGAATTTGATGTTAGGACTAAAAGAAGGCTTAGGGCTTCAGGAATAAAGGAAGACAAAAAATGAAATATCAGAGTGCTACAACAGATACTGCCGTCGTTATCTCTCTTTTTGACTTCATTATTAATGAAGGAGGAGTCTCTAAGAAAGATCTTGAGGAAAAATCGGGGATGATTCGAGAAGAATTAAATCTATTTGATACTCGAACTACAATGGATCAATTTATTCGACTGTGGGATGTGTCAGTTGAGTTAACCAAAAATCCAGCTTTAGGCTTGCATGTTGGTGAAATGGTTGATCAAAAGATGATGCATTTAATCGGGCATTTGATTAGAAATAGTCCTGATATACATCAAGCTATTTTGCAATGGATTCGATATTCTCGACTTCTTTCTGAAACAGCAGAAATTCGTCTTGAACATCATAATTCAAAAGTTCATTTAATTTATTATAATAAAATCCCCAAATACCGAACAGTTCAAAAAAATGAGTACTATCAGGTTCTCGCTGTAACCTACGCAAGAAAGTTTGCACAAATCGAGTTTAGTCCTGACATTGTTTATTTTCAGCATGATCAACCTGAATATATTCAGGAATATGAGCGTATTTTTCAGTGTCCATTAGAATTTAATCATGCTCAAAATTTCATTATTTTTGATTCAAAATTTCTTTCTTCCCCCATTCGTGATCCAAACCCATATGTTTATGAAGTTTTAAGTCAACATGCGGAAAAATTGCTTGATGAAGTAACACAAAGTGAAAGCATTCAGCATCAAGTTTCAAAATTGATTTTAGAGCATTTATCTAGAGGCACTGTAGATATTGAGCTGATTTCTGGAGAAATGGGAGTTAGCAGACGTACATTACATCGAAAATTAAAACAGGAAGGAACTTCTTTTCAGAATTTATTGGAAGACAATCGAAAAACTTTATCAATGATGTATTTAAAACAAGAAGATACAAGCATTACTGAGATTGCTTTTTTGCTTGGATTTTCAGAACCAAGTTCTTTTTATCATGCTTTTAAGCGTTGGTATGGAAAGAATCCTGGGGAATATCGCCAAACAAAAATAAGTGTCTAAAAAAAAAGGTCTCTGTAACTAAGAAGCAATTACAGAGACCTTTTTATTTTTACCTTTTTTCTTAAAAAATTTCTTAGAAAGAAAGTGCTTTATTATGACTAGCTGATTTTGCTTCTGTCTTTTGAGTTTTTACTTTTACAAATTCACTTGATTTTACAGTTTTTGCTGGAGTGTATTCCATCTTCATAAATTTCCCGTCAAGATTTACAGTTAAAGTTGATGCTTTAAAAACAACTTTTTTTACTGTATTCACAGGATTTGAAGTATAACCTACTTGAACAAACTCACCATTTAAATCAACAGCAAGAGCCTGACCTTTTACTTCCTTATTTTTATAATTTGTTCCTACTGCTTTTTCTGTGTAAGTGAAATTCATAAATTCACCAAAACTTATAGATAAAACATCAGCACTTACAGGTGAGCTTAAACTTACTAAAAAACTTACTAGTGCAACTACAAATAATTTCGCTTTCATGATAATTCTGCTTATTTCTGGTTTCACCAAACAATGTGTTTGATTGATGCATTCAGTGTTCAATTTTTTATTTCTGTTGAAGATGTAAAGAGGAATATCGTGATAAAAGCTTAAAGAAAATGTTCCATTAGGACAGTTTTTTGTTTTGGAATGATATTTTAGAGTATTTGCTCGAAAAGATGTTTTTTTGTTATTTTTTGTTCTCGATTTGCCTATCTGGTAGATGCTTTTCCCACAGTTTTGCGTATTTAAGAAACATCGAATATCCTGCTCCTACCGCAATAATAAAGCCTGGAAGACCATCTAAGAAGCCTCTTTTAATAATATAAGTTTCTAAAAATTTTCCAAATGGCTTGAATAGTAATTTTAAGAAAGATGGTTTTTTTCCTTCATTATACAGTATGCTAGCACTGATTCCAGAGAACAAATTATTCTGTTGAACATTATGAGTTAAATCTCGAAAAACATAATGATCTAAATCTCCTGTTAGATTTCCAGTTTCACCACTAGTCGTTTCTAATCGATCATGTGGATCAATTCCGCCCCAACGTACATGGTTCCGATTTACAACTCGAATATTTCGATCTGGATACCAACTACCATGCATAATCCAACGCCCTAAATGATAACTACGACGAGACACAGTATAAGCATTGAGAAGGTTTTCTTCTTTTGTTTTTTCAAAAAGCTGGAAAATACTATTTTTTAATTCTTCAGAAACTCGTTCATCAGCATCTAAACTGATGACCCAATTATTTTCACATGCTTCTAATGCTAACTGCTTTTGTTTTACATGACCTAAAAATTTCTGATCAATGATCTTTGCTCCAAACTCACGAGCAATCTCACAGGTTCGATCTTCACTTAAAGAGTCAACAACAACAATTTCATCACACCAACGTAAGCTTTGAAGACAATCAGCGAGATTTTTCTCTTCATTATAAGTAATAACGGCCGCTGAAATTTTAATATTTCCAATAGGCATGAGTATTTTCTGAAAAAATTAAATGGAGTTATTTTTTTGAAGGAGTTGTAGCAATAGACAGTCGGAAAATTCCTGCAAGGCGTGCTTGATCCATCACATAAACTAAGTGTTTATGAAATACATTTCCATCAGCACGAATAATTAAAACTTCTTTTTTTTGTTTGTCAGGAACTCTCTTAAAAGCTCGGAATAATCGCCTTCGAGATATTTTTTTTCCATTAAAAAAGAATTGATTTTTGCGATTAATGGTTACTTCAAGCGGTTTTGCATCAAAGGACTGAGTCTTACTTTTTGTTTGCGGAAGTTTAACCTTAATTCCAAAGTTTCCAATGAATGAGGTTGTAATCATAAAAAATAACAACAGTAAAAACACCACATCAATCAGTGGTGTCATATCAATGGCAACTCGCTTGCTCGCTTTTCTTTGAAACTTCATCTAACCCCTTTTTTATGTGTTTCGGCTACGAATCAGAAGCTCTACTAAGGTTAAAGAATGTCTTTCCATTTCTACAATCATGTTTTCTACTTTTCCAGAGAAAAAATTATACATCACGATTGTAGGAATTGCGACGGTAAGCCCTGTTGCTGTTGTTACAAGAGCCTCTGAAATTCCTCCAGCAAGATTATTTAGATTCTCAACTCCATGAGCTTGAATTGAAGCAAACACATGAATCATTCCTGTTACGGTTCCTAATAATCCTAGTAATGGACTAATCACAGCAATGGTATTTAGAGTTGTTAAAAACCGTTCCAATACTGGAACCTCTAAACGACCAGCCTCTTCAATAGCGACCTTCATCTCATCCTTACTTTTATCAAAGTTCATAATTGCAACTTTAACAATTCGTAACATTGGAGAACTTTCTAAGGAACACCATTCTAAGGCTTGCCTCATATTGTTTTCTTTGAGAGCCGTTTCAATCTCTCGCAAAACATTCATTTGGATTACCTTAGAACCTCGTAAGGCAAAAGCACGTTCAACACAAATCGTAAATGAAACGATTGAACATAAAAGTAAAAGCCACATAACAGGGCTTCCACTAGCCAAAACATCAAGACCAACAAAATTTTTCATTAGTTGTTGTAATTGCGTCATCAGTAATCCAAGAATTAAAAATTAAGGTTTTCCTCTATTGGAGTCCTTTTTCTTCCAAATAATTTTAAGAGGTGTTCCTTCAAAATCAAAATAATGCCGAAACTGTCCAACTACATAATTATGATAGGAGGAATTAATCGCAGCGGGATTATTTGTTGTAATTACAAATGTAGGTGGTTTTATAGTCACCTGACTTGCATAATAAAATTTCGTAGCTTTCCCACCTTTTCGTGGTGGGCCATGTCGTAAAACCATTGATTCAACAATCTTATTTAGATCTGAAGTTTGAACCCGTTTTGTAAATTGAACATACGTTTTTTCAACAAGATCTAACACTTCTGGAACTTTTTTTCCTGTTTTTGCAGATACAAAGATAATCGGAGCAAACGTCAAAAACTTAAGACGATCTCGAATATCTTGTTTCATTGTGTCTAATGTTCCTTTCTTTTTCTTTACTAAATCCCACTTGTTTACAACAATAATTAATGCTCTTCCTCGTTCAATGATATATCCAGCAATTCGAGCATCTTGTTCAACGGCAGGTTCTGTTGCATCAATCATTAAAAGTACTACATCTGATTTCTCAATACTTTTTAATGAAGCAATCATACTATATTTATCAACAACATAACTCACTCGACTTTTCTTTCGAATTCCTGCTGTATCAATCAAGCAAAAATTTCTGCCTTTGTGAGTAATATAACTATCAATAGGATCTCGTGTTGTTCCAGGTTCATCATGAACTATATGACGTTCTTCACCTAAAAAACAATTCACAATTGATGATTTTCCTGCATTTGGTCTTCCAACCATTGCTACAGAAAGCATTTCACTTTCTTCTTTAACTTCAGCCTCAGTAATATTCGGAAAATCTACAGCAATGGCTTCCAACAAATCCATCACACCATATCCATGAGAACCAGATACAGGATAAATATTTTCTACTCCTGATTCATAGAATTCCGCTAAATCTTTTTCATGATGATATTCATCAACTTTATTAACGGCAAAATAAACAGGTTTTTTGGATTTTCGTAAAAAATGCAAAATATCACGATCTTGATAGCTCCAACCTTGAGTACGATCCAGAACAAAAATAATACCGTCAGCTTCTTCAACGGCAAGCTGAGATTGCTCTCGCATTTGTTTTGGAATTTCTTCTACTGTATCAGGCTCAAACCCTCCAGTATCAATCAAAGTAAACTGGTAACCTTTAAAATCGATAAAGGACATATTTCGATCTCGGGTCACTCCTGGTTGGTCATTAACAATTGCAATCCGTTTCCTAGCAAATCGATTAAATAGTGTTGATTTTCCTACATTTGGACGACCGACAACAGCAATAATGGTGGATTTCATAACCTTTAGCAGAAGAGATTAATGATCAGAATGTTCAAGAGCGTTTAACCTTGAGGTGGTCACATTAGGTTAATTTGAAAATTCTGTGAAGTGGCTGTTTTCATAGTGGGCATTTTTTTGGAAAGTAAAGAGACTAATGGCTTGGTTGAACTCTCCTCCACCTAAAGGAAGAGGATTCTTGGGTTAAACTCAAGTAGTTAGCTTAGTTCTTCCACAAGCATTTAAAACGGTTAGACCAGCCGCTAATATATTAAGTGTTGCATTCAAATCAGCATTGATTTTGAAGCCACACTTTTTACAATGGAATATACTTTGTGATTTTCGGTTATCTTTCTCTGTATGGAAGGATTTAGAACACTTCCTTGAAGTGTTTTTAGGATTGATGGCAACAAAAGTTCCACCATTCTAACCTAGTTTGTACTTGATTTGTCTTTGAAATTCGCTCCAACCTTGATCTAAGATAGCCTTATTTAATTTTGATTTAACTTTTCCATTGGGATTGGGTGTTTCTATTGTACCTTTTTCTGATTTGCTCATTTTACTGACTTTTAGATCTTCCATTGCAATCATTGCGTGGTTTTTGCTGATTAAATAGGAAATCTTATGAAGATAGTCATTTCGGGCATTTGCTATTTTAGAGTGAATTTTGGTTATTTTTGCTTCTTCCAGTTGTTTGAGAATTTAGTTTTTGTCGCTAATTTTTGTTGTTCTTTGGCTAACTTCTTTTCTAGTTTCTTGAAGCTATTCAAGGGCTTTAAGAAATCACCATTAGAAAGAGTTGCAAAACGAGTAATTCCAAGGTCAATACCGACCTGAGAGATGGAAGCGTGTTTAGGTTCTTCTACCTCAAATTCTGTTTGAAAGGAGACATACCACTTACCAGCATGAAGAGATACAGTAGCATTTTTGATTATTCCTTCAATCTCACGGGATTTGATGAATTTAACTTTCCCT
>JBNMNM010000130.1:0-7796 GCA_051275585.1 bacterium
GATAGGTATGATTACTGAAGCAATTGTATTTGCGATGTCTGCATTTGAACAAGTAGAAGATGATTTAGATTGGGCTAGAGTATATCCTGAATTAGGAGGTGGAAAATCAAAAGACAAAAGTGATGTAAAAGGAATACTTTCACAAAAATTAGATGATATGCTAGAAGAAGCTAAACTAGATGTAGGATTAATGCAAAGTTTAGGCGAAGGTATCAGAAACTTTAGTGGAGCAGCAGAAAATCTTGCGCCAGCAGTAGATTCTATTGCAGCAACTAATAGATACAGTGAGCAATTGTCATTAGCAGCAGCTCAAATGGAATCTTTAAATAGTTTATACCAATTACAAGTAGAAAGTGCTTCAAGACAAGCAGAAATAAATACTGAATCAATTGAAAATGCAAGTAAATTAAAAGAGCAAATGGAATCATTAGCTACTAATTTATCTTCATTGAACGGTGTTTACGGAGGTATGTTATCTGCTATGAACAAAAATTAATTAGTAATTAAAACTCAATTAACCCTTTAAAAACTAATTAATTATGGCAGGAGGAAAACTATCAGCAAGGCAGAAGATGATTAACTTGATGTACTTAGTATTCATTGCAATGCTTGCAATGCAAATGTCTAAGGAAGTCTTGACAGCTTTTGGCTTCATGAACGATAAATTTGAAGCAGCGAATGTTACTGCAACTCAGTTAAATACTGATGCATATACAGGACTTGCAAACAAAGTAGGCGATCAAGCCGAAAAATATGGGCCTTTAAATGAAAAGGCAAAACAAATTAAAGCGATTTCATCTGATTTATATAATCATATACAAGAAATCAAGACTGGAGTTTTAGGATCTTTTGAAGACCCTACAAACTATGAAACAATGGATAAGTCTGATTATTTAGATTTATACTTTTATCAAAAAGGTAAAATTTCAGAAGGCGGACAAATTCTTATAGATAAGATTACATCATACAAAGAAGGAGTTCTTACCGCTTTAGATTCATTGTATCCATCTGTAAGAACATCTGTAAATCAACGTTTTGATATTTCTGACGAAATTGATCGTGAAGGAGTGAAAAAAAGTTGGATTGAATACAATTTTGTTGGATTTCCAGCAGTTGCTTCAATCACAAAATTGACTGCAATGCAAGCCGATATCAAAGCAACTGAATCAGATGTTTTATCGGCAATGTTACAAGGTCAGTTAATTCAAGATAACTCAATCAAAAAGTATGAAGCGATTGTTGTTCCAGATAAAACAGCCTTTTTTGCTGGCGAAAAATTTACAGGAAAAGTTTATTTAGGAAAAGTAGATGCTACTTTAGTACCTACAAAAGTAGTTATTAACGGAAAAGAAGTTGAGAAGAAAAACTTACAAGCAGGACAAGTTATTTTGGAATTTGCTGCAGGAGCTGTTGGAGAAAGAGATATTAAAGGTGAATTTATTTTCATTGAAAATGGTAAAGAAGTACCAATTAAAATTGAGAGTTCTTATGCAGTAGTGCCTAAGCCAAATAGTGCTGTAATTGCTGCAGATAAGATGAATGTTGTGTATCGTAATTTACCAAACCCAATGACAATTTCTATACCTGGTATTCCAGACAATCTAGTTACAGCATCTGCATCAGGATTGAAAAAGCAATCAGGAGTTGGGAAATATATGATGACTCCAGGTAATGGAAAAGAGGTTAAGATTACAGCATCAGGTACTTTATCAGATGGTTCTAAAGTGAGTAGCTTTCAAACATTCAGAATTAAAGATATTCCTAAGCCATTGGCAACTGTTCGTAAAGAATCAGGTTTTGTAAAAATGCCAAAATCAAGTTTAGTAAAAACAACAGTTCGTGTTGAATTACCAGATTTCTTATTCGATTTAAAATTTAATGTTAAGAGTTTTAAAGTAAAAGTTCCTGGTAAAGCAACAATTACTGTAAGCGGTAGCAAAATGAACGGACAAGCTCAAAGTGCAATTAACGGTTCAAGAGTTGGTGATGTTATTGCAATATTTGATGTAAAATCGAGTTTAGTAGGTGTGTCCGGTGTACAGGTAAAAGATGCATCGGCAGTAAGTATCGAAATACAATAAATTAAAAATTAATAAAATGAAGATGAATTGGAAAAATTTAGTGGCGCTATTTGGAGCAGTACTTTTAACTGTCTCAGTAAATGCGCAAGCTAATTTGCTAAATGCAGGTACTCCTGATGATATTGGGAAAAAAACTGCAGAGCAATTAGTCGCTGATAATGATAAGCCATTACCATATGGTTATGTAGATGATAGAGATATTCTTTGGTCAAAAGTGGTATGGGAATATATCGATTTGAATGAAAGATTAAATCTACCATATTATTATCCAATCCATGAAAATAGTACTGCTTCTAACAGAAAGTCATTATTTAAAACGTTGTTAAATGGTGTTCAAGGAGATCAACTTACTGAAATTTATGATGATTCATATTTTACGACTAAGTTGACTAAAAAAGAAATACAAGCAAAACTATTTAGAATTGACACAACAGATGCTGGTAAAGATGAATTGAATTCAGGAAATACTAACATTGAAGAATATATTACTAGAACTGAATTGAAACCTCATGATATAGAGGGATATAAAGTAAAGAGCCTTTGGTATTTTGATAAACGTCAAGGAGAAATGAAAGCAAGAATTCTTGCTATTGCTCCAATCGCTCCAGATGTTCAAACAAAAGGAAGAAAAGCCCTAGAAGATGTTGCTGAAAAGTTACCACTTTTTTGGGTTTGGTATCCTGGTGCTCGTGAGATATTACATAGCATGAAAGTGTTTAATGAAAAAAACTCAGCATATCCTATCTCTTTCGATCATATGTTCAATGCTAGAAGATATAGTGCAATTATATATCGTGAAGAAAACATATATGGAAACAGAGATGTTTCACAATATGTAAAAGGAAACGCATTATTCCAAGTATTGGAATCTGATAGAATAAGAGAGTCTATTCGTGATAAAGAACTTGATATGTGGAATTATTAATCCTATGTATTAATTACAGTATTTAAAACTTCTTGATTTTTCAAGGAGTTTTTTTTATGAATTATTTTTGTCATTCTGAGTGTAAACGAAGAATCTCAACAATTAAAAGGTTACTTTTGCCTCTATGAACCGAGCATGTTAGAATCAATATAACACAAGAGAATGATTAATAGCGAACACATGTGACAATTGAAAATAATAAGCATAAACACATGAAAGTTGATTATATCATTGTTGGTTTAGGACTTGCAGGACTTGCATTTTCAAGAGAACTCACAAAACACAATAAAAAATTTATAGTTTTTGAAGATGATTCACAGCATTCGTCTAAAGTTGCTGGCGGAATGTATAATCCAGTTGTTTTAAAAAGATTTACACCAGTTTGGGATGCTAAAACCCAACTTGAAAAAGCGTTGCCTTTTTATGAAGAACTAGAAGATCTACTAGGAGGCAAATATGATTATAAGGTTGATATCTACAGACTGTTTACTTCTATAGAAGAGCAAAATAATTGGTTTGCTACATGTGACAATCCTGTATTGTCTGATTATATGATTCCTAAAGTTATTAAAAGAAAATACAACGGCATTGATTCTCCATTTGGTTATGGAAATGTTACTAAAACAGGAAGGCTAGATACATTGACTTTATTGAATGATTATAGAAAGCATTTAGAAAAAGAGAATTTAATCACCTATGATAAGTTTGATCATGAGTCTATTATTCTTGATAAAGATAAAGTAGAATACAAAGACATAACTGCAGCTAAAGTAGTTTTTTGTGAAGGTTTTGGAATTAAGAAAAATCCTTTTTTCAAAATGTTGCCAATGGAAGAGGCCAAAGGTGAAATGATTACTATTCATGCGCCTGAACTACTTATAGACTTTGTTTTAAAATCATCAGTTTTTATTATGCCACTTGGAAATGATTTATACAAAATTGGCGCAACTTTTAATTGGGATGATACAACAAGTACACCTACTGAAAAAGCAAAAAATGAATTGATTGATAAATTGAATAAAATTATTAGTGTTCCATATAAAATTGTTGGTCATGTTGCAGGAATTCGACCAACAGTAAGAGATAGAAGGCCTTTGATAGGAGTTCATAGTAAGTATTCGCAATTAACCATTTTAAATGGACTGGGAACACGTGGTGTAATGATCGCACCAACAGTTGCTGCAGAACTGTATGATCATCTTGAAAATGGTTCAGAACTACGAAAAGAAATAAATATCAATCGATTTAACGATTAGTTTTTTTTATCAAAATTTTTGTCATAACTCACAAAAACATTTATCCAAATCAATCGAGCTAATTTTAAACTTATAGGTGTGAATAAAATTAGAGCAGCAATGATTGAAGCAAAGCTTTGATTAACTGTTAATCCTAAAATTACTTTTGAAATAACAAAAGTTGCAACACCAATTGCAACAGTTAAAGCATAATTTACAAACATTGCGCCAAAAAAGAAAGATGGTTCCATCATGTACTTCAAACCACAATGACTACAATTTTCATGAAGTTTCAGTAAGTTTTTGAGTTTATAAAACCTTTTTTCTATAAAAAAATCGCCTTCGTTACAGCGAGGGCATTTATTGTTGAATATACTGTGAAGTTTCGTGCCTTTTTTGAACATAATAAAATTAAAAATAGATTACTTTTGCAAAAGTAAATTTTTCATTTTAATTAATCCATAACAATTATTACAATTCATGTTAAACATTCATAATTTAACCGTTTCATTTTCTGGTGAAGATCTATTTTCAGGAATCACCTTTAGACTAAATGGAGGAAATAGAGTTGGTCTTGTAGGGAAAAATGGAGCTGGAAAATCCACTTTGCTTAAAGTAATATCTCAAGACCTTGAGTATAATACAGGGACAATGGCGTTTGAGAAAGGTGTTAGAATCGGTTTTTTACGTCAAGATATTGATTTTGTTGCAGGGAGAACTATTTTAGATGAAGCGTATGAAGCGTTCACTGAAATCAAAGAAATTGAAAGAAAACTTGAAAAGGTAAATCAAGAATTAGTTGAGCGCACAGATTACGAAAGTGATTCTTATACCGAATTGATAAACGATATGACCGAAATGACACATCGTTTTGAGTTGTTGGGTGGATATAATTACAAAGGTGATACAGAGAAAATATTACAAGGTTTAGGGTTTCAAAGAGAAGATTTTGATAAACTAACCGATACTTTTTCGGGTGGATGGAGAATGAGAATTGAGTTGGCAAAACTGTTACTTCAAAAAAACGACATTTTATTGTTGGATGAGCCAACAAACCATTTAGATATTGAATCTATTATTTGGTTAGAAAATTTCTTAAAGAATTACACAGGTGCTGTAATGTTAGTTTCGCATGATAAAATGTTCTTGGATAATGTCACAAACCGAACAATTGAAATTTCACTTGGAAAGATATACGATTATAAAAAACCATATTCTCAATTCTTATTATTAAGAGCAGAAATTAAAGAAAAGCAACTACAGGCACAGAAAAATCAAGAAAAAGAAATTAAACAGAAACAACATTTAATAAATAAATTTAAAGCGAAGGCAAGTAAAGCTTCTATGGCGCAATCGCTAATGAAGCAACTAGATAAGGTAGAATTGATTGAAGTAGATCAAGACGATACTGCAGCAATGAATATTCGTTTTGCAATATCTAAAGAGCCAGGTAAAATTGTTGTTGAAGCAGAAAACATGAGTAAGAGTTATGGTGATAAACACGTGCTCGAAAATGTAGATTTATTGATTGAAAGAAACAGTAGAATTGCTTTTGTTGGTCAAAACGGACAAGGGAAATCTACCTTGGCAAAAATGATGGTTGGAGACATTCCTTTTGAAGGTCATTTAAAGTTAGGTCATAATGTAGAGATTGGATATTTTGCTCAAAATCAATCAGAACACCTACCGCCAGAACAAACTGTTTTACAAATTATGGAAGATGCAGCAACAGATTCTAACAGAGCAAGAGTTAGAGATATGTTAGGGTCATTTTTATTTAGTGGTGATGCTGCAGAAAAAAAAGCAAAAGTACTTTCTGGAGGAGAGCGTAACCGTTTAGCACTTTGTAAACTATTATTGTCACCATTTAATGTGTTGATAATGGATGAGCCAACAAATCACTTGGACATGGCTTCTAAAAACGTATTGAAAAAAGCCTTAAAAAACTTTGACGGAACATTAATTTTAGTGTCGCATGATAGAGATTTTTTACAAGGGTTGACAGATACTGTTTACGGATTTAAAGACAAAGAAATTAAAGAATATTTAGGGGATATTGATTATTTCTTGGAGCAGCATAAGATGGAAAATATGCGTGAAGCTGAAAAGAGAACAAAAGTTGTGTTAGAAAAGAAAGTTGTTGAAACTAATTCTAAATTGAGTAGAGAAGAGGAGAAAGAGCAAAAGAAATCACAAAATAAATTATCAAAGTTAGAAACTCAAATTTCTGATTTGGAAAAAGAAATTATAAATCTTGATGCTTTGATTGCGGATGATTTTGATAAAGTAAGCGCTGATGAAAATTTCTTTAAAAACTATCAAGCAAAAAAAGATTTACTTGATGAAGTTATGATGTCTTGGTCTGAACTTGATGATACAATAAATGCCTAACGTTGAAAATAGTATAATTGAAGAAGTCATTTTTTCTGGGTTAAAACAGAAAAAGTGTTCACTTTATATAAAGCGTGAAGACCTAATTCATCCTTATGTTTCAGGGAACAAATACCGAAAATTAAAATACAATATAGAGCAAGCCAAAGTTGACAAAAAACAATTGTTGTTAACTTTTGGTGGCGCTTATTCAAACCATATCGCTGCAGTAGCAAGTGCGGGAAAAAAAAACAAATTTGAAACGATTGGTGTAATTCGTGGAGAAGAACTTGCCGATAATCTCCAAAACACTTTAGAAACGAATCCAACTTTGAGATTTGCTCATGATTGCGGAATGAAATTTAAATTTGTTTCGAGAGAAGCGTATCGAGATAAAAGTTCAGAGTGTTTTATTGCTAATTTAAAAAATGAATTCGGAGATTTTTTCTTAATTCCAGAAGGAGGTACAAATGAATTGGCTGTAAAAGGTTGTGAAGAAATTTTGTCAAGTGACACAGAACAATTCGATTTTATTTGTATCTCCGTAGGAACAGGAGGTACTATTTCTGGAATTATTAATTCGGCAAAAAAACATCAAAAAGTAATAGGTTTTCCTGCTTTAAAAGGAGAATTTTTGGTTGATGAAATTAAAAAGTGGGCTCATCTGGATTCTAATTGGGAATTAAATACAGATTATCATTTTGGAGGATATGCAAAGACAACCAATGAGTTAATTGAGTTTATTAATTATTTTAAACAGGAAACTAAAATTCAATTAGATCCAATTTATACTGGTAAAATGGTGTTTGGAGTTGTAGATTTAATAAATAAGGATTATTTTGCTGAAGGTTCGAGAATTTTGTTAGTTCATACTGGTGGAATTCAAGGAATCGAAGGAGTCAATTCAATATTAAAAAGAAAAAATAAGATTTTAATTAGTAAATGATATGAAAGGTAAAAATAGAGGTTGGATCAGAGTATTATTAATAATCTTACCATATATCATTGTAGTTTCTATATTTCAGGTACTGGGAATGTATCTTGCTGGAAAAGATTTAACAGATTTATCAATAAAAGATACTCCTGTCCAGACATTAATTGGAACCTTTTTTGCAACACTTGGAACATTGCTCATTCTTTGGGTCTTTATGAAGTATGTGGATAAAGAAAAGTTTGTAAATCTTG
>JBNMNM010000131.1:0-7781 GCA_051275585.1 bacterium
CAATCCAAAATATCTTGAAATAATAAATTGCAAGTCCTCCTAAAAAGACGGCAACAGAAGTCATCATATCAGAAAAAAGATGGATATATGCAGACCTTATATTCAAGTTTTCTTTTGCATCTTTTTGTAAAATCAAAACACACAAAGCATTCATAAGAATACTAAATAGAGCCAACCAAATAATCCACTCTGACTTAATTTCAGCATAATCAGACAACAACAACCTAGAAGTCGCCTCTTTAATCAGGATTAATGCAATAATAATTAATGTAATCGCATTAATCAAAGCAGCTATAATTTCTGCTCTTCGATATCCAAAGGTTTGCCCTTTTGTTTGTTTTCGCAAAATCAGACGATTTGCTATATAACTAATAATTAATGCAACTACATCACTAAAATTATGCAGGGCATCAGATAAAAGTGACAAGCTTCCAGAAATTAGCCCACCAATTAATTGTGCAATTGTAATCAATAAGTTAAGTACAATTGTTAATACTAAACGAGATCCCTGTACTTTATGACTATGATCATGCTCCACCTTTTTACACCTCAGAATAAATAAAATCTAAATAAAGCAATAGTTATTCAAAAGAATGCAAAATACTGCAATCACTTGCAGACTCATCCAAACCACAACATTGATTTGCAACATTTTGCAATGCATCTTTCATTTGTTCTAATTCTTGAATTTTATACTGAATTGTTTTTATTTTTTCTTCAGCAAACTGTTTAACATCTTCGCAAGTTTGGTTTTCTTTATTAAAATTGAGTGATAATAACTCTAAAACTTCTTTTAAAGAGAAACCTACTGCTTTTGCTCGAAGAATAAATTGGATTTTTTGAAGATCTTCTTTAGAATACAGCCGATACCCTGAGTCACTGCGAGTCGTAGGAGTAAACAAATTCATTTTTTCGTAATAACGAATGGTATCAATGCTAATATTGGTAAGTTTGGATAATTCTCCAATTTTGAAATACTTCATTTTGCAACCTTTCTAAAAAATAAAGAAATCAAAACCGACAAAAAGAAGGATCAATCCTAAAGCACGCTTTAGGATTAAGAGAATTGATTAAAAAATATATTTAACTTCTACAATATTACCTGAACCAAGGTATTTCATTTCATCAAAATATAACATTTTTGCAATCGCAATTCCTCGGCCATGATTATCAAAGACTCGTTCTTCATCTAGTTCTAGATATTGACTATAATTAAAGCCTTTTCCTTGATCTTCAATATAAATACTAATTTCAGATATTGATTTACTAAGAGTAATTTTGGCTTGTTTTCCTCGATTTTCAGGCAATCTGAGTCTTCGTAGTAACTCTTCATCTAACGAATCATCTATAATTAATCTAGTTTTTTCATCATAAGTAAGCCCCAAGTTACCATGTTCAATTGCATTTCTTAATAATTCAACTAATCCTGAAGCCGCTCGTTCTGGATCTGGACACATTCCAGCAATCCATTGGGCTAACTCGTAACTTTCATTTAAAGTTTTAAAATAGAACGTGCCATCTAAAGTATTCATTGTGTGAGAAATATTTTTTCCTGCAGCTAATCGATGCAAAACATCTTGCATTTCTTGATGATCTGCCATCGCATTACGAATAAGAGAAAGAAGTTGATCTTTATCAAAAGGCTTTCGCATATAATAATATGCCCCTGCCTCAATTCCTTCTCGAATATCAGATGTTCCTTCCTGTGTAGTTACCATCAAGACTGGTAAGTCATGCCATTGGTCGTTATCCTTAATCTTTCTTAGAAGCGATAAACCATCCATTCCTGGAAGCATCCATTCCAAAATAATCATATCGATTTTTTTAGAACTCTTTTCTAAAATATTTAAAGCTTCTGCACCTGTAGTTGCAGAAATAATATGAATATTATGCTCCCCTAAGATCAGGGATAATAATTTTTGATTTGGTAAATTATTATCTACTACAAGAAGAGTTCCTTGAATTTGCATATATTAATTAAATAAAAGTCGAATTCAAAAATTGTTACCTATGTAGGTAAATCAAAGGATTCTATTCACTTTTCTAAAAAAAACTCTAGCTATTTCCACAAAAAAATATTTTTTATCCAATCATTTCAAAATCAAGTCGGATTTTTTCTCCCGCTTTTTCTAAAGCACCTGAATTTTGAACGATTAAATCACGCCCATTTTTAGAAATTTCTAATTCATAATCAGGGTTTCTTGCTACTTTTAATAGAAACTTGCTCAAACCATCTGCATCTTGAATCACTTTAAGTCCTTTTCCTTCTTCTAAAATCTTACTTTCTTGCTGAAAATTAGTTGCATAAGGCCCAATACAAACAGGTTTCCCCAATTCTACTGCTTCTAGCATATTCTGACCGCCTCGATTGCAAAGAGAACCACCAACAAAAATAGTATCTGCTAATCCATACCAAAACCGTAAAACTCCAATTACATCAACAATCGCTATTTTTGAAGTATCTTCTCGATTTTTAGGAAGTTCTCCACGACTAACAACATAAAAACCTTCTTTCTCTTGTTTTAAATATTGAATCAATTCTTCTCGTTTTTCAGGATGTCTAAGAACAACAACAAGACGAAAATTATCAATATTCTGTCGAGCTTGACGAACTGCACTCAGAATTTCAGGCATTTCCTCTGGTTGGATTGATCCAGCAACAAAGGTAAAATCATCTTCTTGAATTAAATAATCTTTTTGCAATCCACGTAACAGATTATAATTCATTTTTCCTGACTGAGAAAACTTAAAGTTTCCATCAAACTGAACATTTTCCTCAGAAATTCCTAAAGCAATAAATCGTTCTTTACTAACTGGGTCTCCAGCAAATACATGAGTAATCTGCTGAAAAATGGCTCCTATTAAAAAACGAGTTTTTTCATATTTCTTAAAATGTTTATCACTTAAACGACCATTGATTACCATCACTTTTCCTTTTTTTGCCATTAAGGTAATCATATTTGGCCAAACCTCAGTTTCAACCAAAATTAAATGGGCAAGATTAAGCCGTTGGATAAAAAAGGACATCATCCAACTTAAATCAAGTGGTGCATAAAAACTTGCAATTCCCTCTTCTTTTTCAGCAATCGACATTCCTGTTTGAGTGTTGGTTGTTAAGACAAAACCATAGTCACAACCTTTTTCTTGTAAATGTCGAATAAATTTAATGGCAAGATTAACTTCTCCAACTGATGCAGCATGAACCCAAATCCTAGAATATGAATTTTGTAAATAAGGAATTCGAAATGTAGTAAAGAAACGATTCCTAACATCTTGCCTAAACTTTTTACTGAAAATACAACCGATTAGGATCAGAGGAAAAATTAAAATCAGCACAAAAGAATAAAATAAATCAAAAAAGAAAATTCTCACCCCTACCTTCACATCAAGTTTCTATTGCTTTTTTATTAAAAATTCCAAAGTCTCTTCTTTTGGGATGGTTTTTTAATCTCTTAATACCTCCCAATTTGCTAAAAAGACAAAGACGTGCAACCGTTTCTTAATCCCTCTTTTTTCGTCAACTACTAAAAAAGCCATCATGAAAGTAGCTTTAAAATACAATCAAAAATTTATTACTCTAGAAAAGCTACCCACTTACCAAAAGCTGAATTCAGAGCAACAGGCATTTGCAAAAGACATTGCTTATGAATATCTATTAACGTTTCAGGAATTCCGACAACTTATAGAGATTAGTCGTGATCTTTCAATGTGGGGCGAAGAAGAGCTTTGTGATTGGTGGAAGCAACAAAAAATTAATCCTGACAAACCTAAAAAACAAACTAAAAAAATATTACTTAGTTTATTACAAACTCATTTTAATCATTTACGACAGCAACCAAAAGCATATCCAAGTGATCCAAAAGCCTTTAAACCCATTCACAAAGAAAGCCAAAAAATCGAGTTAAAACAAACAGAAAAACAAATTTCAGGCATGTGCCCTGTAGCATCAACTAAAACCGTTTGTTGTAATTTAAGAACCATTGATGCAGTCGAAAATTGTGTATTTGGATGCAGTTACTGTACAATCCAAACATTTTATCAAGAGAAAGCTGTTTTTGATAGTAACCTAGAAGCAAAGCTTAATAACATCCAAATTGATCCAGATCGTTATTATCACTTTGGTACAGGACAATCCTCTGACTCTTTAGTGTGGGGAAATAAATATGGAAATTTAGATAGCTTATGCAATTTTGCGAAAAAATATCCAAATATCCTTGTTGAGTTCAAAACAAAGTCAAATAACATCCAATACTTTTTAGATACTCCAGTTCCTAAAAATATTGTTTGTAGTTGGTCACTTAATGCACCAACTATCATTACGAATGAAGAGCATTTCACCGCTAATTTAGAGCAACGATTAGAGGCCGCAAGAAAAGTTGCTGATCAAGGAATTAAAGTCGCATTTCACTTTCATCCAATGGTTTACTTTGAAGGTTGGGAAGTTGAATATCCTGAGGTTGCAAAGAAAGTTCAAGAGATGTTTAAGCCAAATGAGGTACTTTTTCTTTCCTTTGGTTCCATCACAATGATTAAACCAGTGATTCAAAAAATTAGAAATCTAGGGAATCCAACAAAGATCCTTCAAATGGACTTTGTCACTGATCCTCATGGAAAACTAACTTATCCTGATGAAATCAAAACGGCGATGTTCCAAAAAATAAATCAGGCATTTTCATCATGGAAAGATTTAGTATTTATGTATTTATGCATGGAAAAAGAAGAACTTTGGATGGATGTTTTTGGTTTTGCTTATCCAACAAATGAAGAATTTGAGAAAAAATTTAATACTCAAAGTATGGAAAAAGTTTATTCTTCTTAAAAAGCTTCTAAGGAAGCTTCTATTTTTTGTAATCTACTTTATCATTGTGGCCATCTCTTCTTGTTACATTATGGGTGTAACTCTATTAAATTCAATAAGAATAGTAATTGGAGGTATCACATGGAAAAGCTCATAGATAAAAAACACACAACTCCGCATGGAGTTTATGAAACACTAATGTATATGTTTCATAATCCAACAGAAAAAGAAGTAAAAGAGTTTGTTGTTATGGAAGCAAATACAAGAAATGAGCACTTTGGGGTTTTGAAATATGAAGAAGATCCTAAATTTACTCATCCAACAAAAACCTTTGCTTATGTACATCCTAATTTTTATTAACAACGGCCAGATCTCTCCTGTTGCAGGCAAATCAAGCCATGTCTGCAACACCTCCCTTCAACAATTAACACTACAAAATGACAGTGTAAATTTAAAAACTGACAAGACAAGCTTGCAAAAATTAAAAGTATTATTTGATGAAGGTGAATATAAACAAATGAAACAAAAAATTTTGCACCGAATGTTTCCTGATTAAGTACCCACATTTCTATTTTTCTCTATTCTAAAAACACTCCTCTCATTATTTTCTAACATTGATAGAATACATTTCATTTTAGAATTAACGGTTCTAGTTCATTCCTAATTTTTTATCTCAAAATAATAAGATCAATTGGTATAAATTTGCGAATTTTTTAGGGATGTGCTTATAGTTCTGCAATCATTAACTATTAAAGTTTATTAGCTGTTAGATTAGAAGACTTACATACAGAGGATCATTGAACAAGTCAGATGAAACATATCAACTTCAAGAAATAAGAGAAATTACAAATGATAATGAACACTTTATCAACTCAACCTATCCTAATATTAAAAAACTTCGCCGACCTCAATATGAAGTTTTAAAAGAAGAGTTACAGGTTGAACTTTTAAAAATGCAAAAATGGGTAAAAGATACAGGTCAAAAATTAGTAATTATTTTTGAAGGACGTGATGCAGCAGGAAAAGGCGGAACCATAAAACGCTTTATGGAGCACATGAATCCTCGAAGTGCAAGAGTTGTTGCATTACAAAAACCAACAGAAAAAGAATCTGGTGAGTGGTACTTTCAACGATATGTTCAACATCTACCAACCAAAGGAGAAATCGTTCTTTTTGACCGTTCGTGGTATAATCGTGCAGGTGTAGAAAGAGTAATGGGATTTTGTTCTGATGAAGAGTACACAGAATTTATGCTAACAGTACCAAAATTTGAACAAATGTTAACTAGATCAGGAATTATTTTAGTTAAATATTGGTTTTCTGTAACAAGAGAGGAACAACAACATCGATTTGAAAGCCGAAGGACTGATTTCCTAAAACAATGGAAATTAAGTCCAATTGATCAGGCATCAATTGATAAATGGGATCTTTATACAAAAGCAAAAGAAACAATGTTTGCAAAAACAGATACATCGAAGTCACCTTGGATTGTAATTAAATCCAATGATAAAAAACGTGCTCGTATCGAATGTATGAGAGATTTACTAAATCGATTAGATTATTCAAACAAAAATGAAAAAGTTTCAATTGCTCCAAATCCTCTAATTGTTGGTAATGCTGCTGAAATTTGGCCTCGAACTCCTGAAAATAGCTAAATTTTTAAAACTTCCTATTCCTCTTTCCTAGCAAAAAATCAGACAACGCAATATTATATTACTAATATTGCTATCTATTTTTTGTTAGGCTCTAAAATTAGATTCAACCACTTTATAAAAACAGATATTCTCAAAGTAATTTGAATTACAAATATTCCATAGATTCAATAGTTTGCATTACAAATAGCTCGGATTATAGGTGTTTAAAAGGAATATCTATTGCAGAATACTTGGTATGTGCTTTTTTCGAACAAACTTTAGTTTGGAGAACTATCTTATGTACTGCCGAAGCTGTGATTATAAAAATGCTTTTACTGCTATTAAGACAATTTTAGACTCTGCAAAAACATATAACTGTATGATATGTAGTCGAAAATTTAAAGTTTTAGAGGAATTTTTAGGTCTTGGGGAAGACCTCATAAAAATAGATAAATCACTGACAACAAAAACACCTGAACAACCTAAATATCGAGTCTTAGGCCTAGCTGGTATGTAAATTTTTTTTATCATTCTTAATTACAAAAGAGTGAATTAAATTGCAACTTTAGAAAAAATAAAAAAGCGTACATAAGTTAAACCACTCATAATAGAGCTTTTTTAATATATTATGAGTGGAAAATCCCCCTTCCCATCAAAAGTGAACATATCTTGATCGCTTTTGAAACTCTTTCAATCAAGTCTTATAATAATAATAATAATGATGATAATAAGACCAAAATGTCGAATTCAAATTCGACAGGAGTCTACTAAAAAGTATTTTTTAAGCAAATCTAAAATTTATTAACAAATGAATTCAAATTATTACTATGCGGCAGTACTAATAATTTGAATTACAGCTTTGCCCATCAAAGAGATAATACCACCAGTATCAGTATAAATTGGGTCATCTAACTGATCCCACATATCACGATCCATATAACAATTTTTTACTTCAACTTGCACATTTGGTTCGTAATTTTCTAAGAAAAGAATATTACTCTTATTTGCTGAAATATTTGATTTGATTTCTTCTTGTTTTGATACCTCTTCGCAGATTGACCGTATAACAATTGCATCTTCTTTATTAATTTTAAATTGCTCTATAATAGCTTTTAATGCCTCTCCAAGAGTACTTTTTTGAATATCCTTAGATTCACCACTACCAAAAGGTTTTGTTGTAGATTCACCAACTGCATTATTAGGGTTTGACTGAATATCTTGATAGGTAACAGCTCCCTGATAGGAGTTAATCACTGAGTTTAATTGCCAATCCTTTGATAATACCATATACAGTATTGGTTCCTAAAATGATCCTATGAACTCAGTTAAATTATTCGATTGTAACCAAT
>JBNMNM010000132.1:0-7745 GCA_051275585.1 bacterium
TACGCATAATGGTACAGAAGTTGAGACTCTTCACATGGAAGATAGTGGAAAAACTTATGTTCCAGAAAAACCTGATGAACATGAATCTTTACGTGTTCCTGAACGTGAAGATGAGTCAGACGAAGAAGAATTAGAAGCTGTTCCTGCACAAAGTCGAGTTGGAACACGACTTCAATTACGTCGAGATTCTTTCCAAGAATTATAGCAAAAATTGAAGGCCTCCAAGATGCTAGTTTTGGAGGTTTTTTATTACTAGAAACTTCCAAACTACTTCTAAAATACCCCAACAATGTTCCGTTAATTTTTGAGAAGTAAATGTTTAAGTGGATCGCATTAATAGCGACAATTTTTACTTGGCCGTTAATTTCTTTTGGTGCATTTGTACGTCTAAATGCAGCTGGACTTTCTTGCCCTGATTGGCCGCTTTGTTATGGTAAATTAATTCCACCAAAAGGTTATGCCATTGGTTTAGAAGTAGGACATCGTTTTGTTGCTACTCTACTTGGTTTGCTAATTATTGGACTTGTAATTCTGGCTTATCGAAATAAACAATATTTTCACTTTCGAAAAATTGCATGGTGGTGCTTAGGATTAGTTGTTCTTCAAGGATTTTTAGGCGGATTAACTGTAATCTTAAAGTTAAATACGTTGATGGTAACTTCCCATCTTTTAGGTGGAAATGCTCTCTTTGCTTTATTGATATACTGTACTTATTTCGCATTCAAAGCTGATTTTAAAAAAAAGAAGAGTATATATCATTTTCCAAATTTTAAACTTAGTCGAAAAACTGGAATGATGTTGTTTCTTTTTTTAGGGATGATTGTTTCAGGTGGAGCGAATAGTTCAACTTATTCAGGTTATGTTTGTGAAGCATTCCCAGGCTGTCACTCTGGAAGTGTTGCGTCCTTTAGTCGTAATGTAACAGGTGAGTTTGGATTTAAAAATTTTTACCCTTCCAATAAGGCAACATTTTTTCCACAAAATTTTTATGAAAGTATACACATGTTGCATCGAGGAATTGTTGTTTTAGGAAGTTGTTATTTAATTTTTCTTGTATTTTCAGTGTGGTTTTCAACAAGTAAAGAACATGCTTTAAAACAATCTAAATTTTCTTCTCAGTATTATGTGGAAGGTAGTTTACTGATTATTTTTATTTTTCTTGAAATTGGAGTTGGTGTTTTGAACGCATTGTATCGAGTTCCAGTTCCTATCTCAGCATTACATACAACCCTTGCCTCTACGATTGTAGGCATTTTAAGTTTTTCATTTGCAAAGGCGAACTATGACTGCCAATGAGTTTCTTCGATTACTACCAACAATTAATGCCAGTTTAAATGGTATTGCTGCAATTCTATTAGGGATTGGGTTTTGGGCAATTCGAACAAAAAAGGAACAACTTCATCAACAGATTATGACATCTGCATTTATGGTATCTACACTGTTTTTGTTATTTTATGTGGTTTATCATTATCAAGTCGGTTCTGTTCCTTTTAAGAAAGAAGGATTTTTACGAATTCTTTATTTTCTTGTTTTGATCCCTCACATAATTTTAGCCGCTACTCTTGTGCCTTTGGTGATAACAACAGTTGTCTATGCAAAAAAGGGATTGCGTAAAAAACATCGAAAACTTGCTCGTTGGACTCTTCCTATCTGGTTTTATGTTTCGATTACAGGAGTCTTAATTTACTACATGTTATATCATCTTTAATCACCTTTCCTTTAATCAAAGTGGCTACTCGAAGAAAAAAACAACAACCTTCCTTTTTTTCACTATTTGCAACATTGCTTTTAGTGATTCCTTTTTTTCTTGTTCTTCGTCATCAAAGTTTTGGTGTGCAACTGATCTTTATGGTCATTCCATACTTAGGTATTTTAGGGAATTTTCTTTTTCGTAGCCAACAACCTCCCAAAAGAAGATTAAAAAAAGAAAAGCCTGAACGAGACTGGCTTTTTTTAAGTAGTATTGGATTTATTATTTTTGGTGGAGTGTTGAGTATTGTCCTTCAAGAAAAATGGCTTTTATTAGTTGAAAAAGGATTTTGGCTTTTTTCTCTTTTTGGTTATTGGAAAGCATTTCAACATTATTACTTTCATTACACACAAAAACGAAAAATTGTTATTCAAGATAATTTAGCTGTTGAAAAATCAATCATTCAGCCTCTTTGGTTGTTGATCATTACTTTTTTACAAATTGTTCTATTTGCATTCTATTTATGGCGTTCTAGAATTTATTATCAATTTGGGTTTTTATTTCAGATTGAGTGGTTAGGTTTCTCTTTAAATCAAACTGTATTGTTTTTGTTATGTGTACCAACCTTTTTGTTCGCTTGTTACTCCTTTCAAGTTGAAAACCGTAGTCGAAAGCATTTTCCAGCATTTGTTATTTCTGCTGTTGTTACCCTTCTTTCCTGGATCAATATTTTCCTTTTTTTCTCATTTTGGTGGAGTATTGGTGTTTTAGTATTGCTTCTTGGTGGATTGCTTTCTAGTCCAGCAAATGAAAGAAATCGAGGGAAAAAAGAAGATCTGTTTTTATGTCTTGTTTTGATTTTTGCTTTCACTGTTGTTGGTGGTTTGATTAGTTTAATTGGTAGCGAACGATGGTGGTCTTGGAAAAATAGTAACCCTACTCAGTGGGAAGAGTTAAAAGTAAAACTTGTTGAAACATCTCCTTTAAAATTGGGAAAAGTCTCAAATTTACAGTTAAGCATCAAAAATACAGGAAAAGCCAAGTGGACGAAGCGTCAACATCTTCTTCAAATTCGTGTTGTAGATAATTCAAAAAAAGAAATCCGCTATGGAAAAGCAATCAATCTTCCTATTCTTGAAGCTGTTAAGCCAACACAACAAATTCAGAAACTGGTATCATTACCTATTCCTTATTGGCTCAAAAAAGGTGGAATTTTAGTTGAAGTAATTCGAAAAGATTTACAAGGAAAGGTTCAGTTTGGAAGTGTAGATTATGTTCCTTTAAATGTTGATTTAGGAAAAAGGTATGAACACAATCTTTCACTAAAATATTTACATGAACGAGAATATTTACAATGGAAGAAAAAACAAAATTTACAGTCGAAGAAAATAGTCAAAGAAATTCAAAAAAGACCTAGAGCGATTGATCGAATTTTAGCTTCTTATGCTTTAGGGAAATATTATTATCTAGATGAGAATCTTCAGAAAAATGAAAATGCATATTTAAATTTTGTTGCAAACTATGGACTGATCACAGGTTTTGGGTTGTCTTTATTTGCAATTGCCTTTTGGCTAACCTATCTAGATGCAGGAGTAGGGAAAAAAGGAAGGCAACAACCAAAAGAGTTAATTGAAATTTATCTAACTTTAGCTTTCTTAATTATTATCTGGAGAGGCTTTTGGGGAAATTTACCCATACTCCCCATTGGACAGGTTTATGTTCTTTTTTGTTTAGCTCAAATCAAACAAAAAATAATGAGCAGAAAAAATAGATCTTCTTATTCATACTAAATATGTTGTTAGTTCAGTTTATTATATTTAATTAATGATAGTGTAATGTTTAATTATAAGAAGAAAATAAATGAAAATTGATGCCATTGAAATTGAAAATTTTAAACTCTTTGTGAATAGTGAATTCCACTTCAATTCAAAGTTTAATCTTATTGTTGGAGTTAATGGTAGTGGGAAAACCTCTCTGTTACGTGCAGTGGCAGTTGCATTGGGTGGTTGGGCACATGCGTATATAAAAAATAAGAACAATCTTCGAGCAATTTCAGATGATGAAATTAGAGAAGTTCAGATTGATAAAAGGTTTGATAAAACAAAATCAACTTATATTAAAGCATTTGGAACATCTAAGGTTACTGATGATGAGAATAGAGAACGAAATGCAAAAATAAACTGGATGAGGCAAAGAATTGAAGGTAGTGACTTCACTAATACTATAGCAGCATATATTCAGTTTCAGAATGATGGAAATGAATCTTATTCTCAGTCACTCCCTTTTAATTTTTTGGATTCAGGAAATGGTATTTTAGAATTTATTGAAAAAGGTAATACTTTCGATCTACCTCTAATTGCATTTTATGAGTGTGATCGACTATGGATTACTAAAAAAGAATTAGATATTGATGCTTCTGCTAAACATAAATATTCTCGATTTGATCCCTATATTGACTGTTTCCATACTGGATCTGATGATCAGGCGATTGGAGACTGGTTATTGAAACAAGAATTAATTTCAATACAGAAAAAAGAAGAAACACCGACATTACAATCAATTAAAAATGCAGCTATATCAGCACTAGAAAACTGTAGCGGGTTCCGATTCGATTTCGAAGAAAGTCGTGTGATGGTTGAGTTTAATAATGGTACAACAACTCCTTTTGAACATTTAAGTGATGGACAACGAACTATCTTAGGACTTTTCTGTGATATTGCACGACGTGCAGCTATTTTAAATCCACATCTTGGAGGTGATGCTCATATAAAAATCAAAGGTGTTGTTCTTATTGATGAACTGGATTTACATTTACACCCTAAATGGCAAAGAAGAGTAATTGAAGATTTACGAACTGTTTTTCCAAACATTCAATTTATTTGTACTACACATTCTCCTTTTTTAATTCAGTCTTTACGATCAAGTGAAGAATTAATAATGTTGGATGGAGAACCTCTAGCAGAATATGGAAATAAAGGTATTGAAGAAATTGCCAAAAATATGGGGGTTATACGGCCAGATGTGTCCACTAAATATGAAGAAATGAAAGAAGTTGCAAAAACCTTTCTTCAATTGTTGGATGAGAGTTCTAAAAGTCCCAAAGAGAAACAAGAAGCATATAAACAACAGTTAGCTAAACTGATTGCTCCATATGCTGAAAACCCTGCCTATCAAGCATTTTTGGAACTGAAATATGCTGCAAAGATGAGAGAAGAGCTTTGAGACCAGTACGTCGAGGAAAATCTCCAATATTAGATAATTTTAAAGACTACACTGATTCTAAAGTTGATCTTATCAGTCGAATTGGTTCGTATTGTAGCTATTGTGAACGAAAAATTGATACAAATTTAGCAGTTGAGCATATTGAACCTAAAAAAGGTGAATACGGTAAACCTGATTTGATTGGTCGATGGGATAATTTTCTTCTTGCTTGTGTTAATTGTAACTCTACAAAAGGAAGTAAACAGGTTATTTTTAAGGACTTATTTCTACCTGATAGAGATAATACTTTTTTGGCTTTTACTTACTTGGCTGATGGATCAGTTATTCCAAGAAAAAATTTATCTTCAATAGATGATACTATTGCCCAAGATACTCTTTCATTAGTAGGGCTGGATAAACAACTTAAAGAAACAAAAGATGTAGATGGAAACCTCATTGCTATGGATAGAGCAAGTCAACGTATAGAAATATGGGGAACTGCGGAAGAATCGTTAGAAGATTACTGCTCTAATCGAGATAATGAAGCATTTATTCGAAGTACTGTGAAACTTATGATATCGAATGGTTTTTTTAGTGTATGGATGACTGTTTTCGAAGATTATCCTGAGATGAAAAATCACTTTATTAATGCTATGTGTGGAACTAACGAAAGTGGTTGTTTTAAGCCGATTTTAGCACAAACAATATCACCACACCCTAACAACGATAATTTAAATAATGGTGGTAAAATTTAGTTGAAACTTAAAAACATACCAGATAAAGGGAACGTTGATATTCTAGAAAGATCGTTGTTAGGAATTAGAAAATGAAAATATGAATTGAAAAAGGTTTGTCTTTTGTTGCTCTTTTTTTTAAAGGTAGTGATAGCTACTAGTTGATCAATAATTCGATAGTAGAGTGGTAATGAAAAATTTAGTAAAAAACAAATTATAGCAATGTTATGCTCAAGTCACTATTAGAGGGGAAAGTAATGAATGACTCAAAGTTCAAGGTTACTGAAACCAAGTACTCCATTGGAGACTTAATTCATCACAAATTGTTTAATTATCGAGGGGTAGTTTTTGATATCGACCCATGTTTTCAATTGACTGATGAATGGTATGAAACAGTTGCCCAGAGTAGACCACCAAAAGATGAACCTTGGTATCATGTACTAGTACATGGAGCAGTAAATACGACCTATGTAGCAGAACAGCATTTGGAGTTAGATCTTAGTGGTAAAAAAATTAATCATCCTATGACAAATCAATTTTTCACAAGTTTAGAGGATGGAAAATATGTTAATGATGAAAGGTTTAATTAAAAAAAGAGTAAATTAGATTGGAATATAAGCCACAAAATATAGGAGTTTATTTCAAATAGGTTCTTAGAAAAATACAATTAGATTTAATTTCTGTGTCTTATTTTTGATCTAAAATGACAGCTCCATCCCAATCACTTGGAAGTTCGGTCTCTCTTAATTCCTGACACTGCCTAATCTGAAGTTGAGCTGATTGATCTTTAGGGAAAATTTTCAATATGTTTTGAAAACAATTAATGGCGTGCTCAAAACTTTGCTTGTTTCTATGACTTAATCCTTCCAACATTAAAGACTTAGTTTTTTGTTTGAATTCTTGCATCTCAGGAGAATTTCCATCATAAACTTTCATAGAATCGGACAGGTCTAGTTTTTCCTTTCACTTTTACCCAATCTAATACTCCATTGATTGCTGTAGGTGCTGTTTTTTCTGAGTATTGTTGTCCGCAACTAGAAACCAATAAACAAATCAATAAAACTATTAACCTTGAGATTGTAACCATTTCCTCGATTCCCTAGTAGTCTCTGTATTCACTTTTTTTTCATCAAGTAAGACCGTTCTAACACTTCTATCATTAAACAGCGAATTGAAAAACTCCCTACTTATGAGAAAATTATGCTTTTTCAGTGATTAATTTTATTGATACTGTCTTAGCAAATAAGACTCTATTCGAGTTAAGTAAAGTCAGAGTTTTAAAAGGAATTAATGGCATTCATCATGTCAGAAATTTTTCTTTGAAAGTATCTTAAGTTCACTCCTTTTTATCCCATTCAAAAATAGAGTTTTTTTCTTGGCAATATTGAAAAAACTGCTTGAAACAATAACTAGCCTTCAATCCACTCTCATTATCAGCAATCCCATAAAAAAATGCCTTACTTCCAATCACAATCAGCTTCTTTCTTGCTCTAGTGATCGCTACATTAAAACGGTTGGGATTATTTAAGAATTGATTCAAAATCTGATCAGGATCAGAACTTGTGAAAGAAAAAAGTACCACATCTCTTTCCGCCCCTTGAATTCGCTCTACAGTATCAATCAGAGGTAGTTCTGTTTTTTCAGGAAGTACCTTTTCCAGTTGTTTTCGAATCCGATTGTTTTGTGCTCGATGGGGAGAAATTAATGCTAACTGTTCAGGTTGTAGTTGATAATCATTTAATAAACGACTTGCTAAATGAGTAACTAACTCAGCTTCCTGAACTGATTCTTGTTGGCATCCTTGATGATCAACTAGTACGAGTACAACCGAAAGATCAGGGTTAATAATTTGATCAATCAGGTTTTTAGACTGCAAATTTGAATTTTCTGGAAAAACTAATTTAGAGTAAGCATTTCCTGTCCCTGATTGTAATTTGCCACTATACCACATCTGACTTGGAAACTCGCAGATATCTTGATTCATTCGATAGGTGATATCCAACATGACTTTTTGAGTTTCATCATAATACTGAAGCAAGTGTTCTAGTATTGAATGACGAATATCAAAACTTGTATTTTCATTCTCTTCTGATTTTGTCTCTCCATATTTGGCTGTAACA
>JBNMNM010000133.1:0-7718 GCA_051275585.1 bacterium
TCTTTAGCATCCCCTCTATAGTAAAGGTAGTAAGGGGCATTGCTTTGATACTCAATGTGAAAAACTTCCCAAATTCCGTTTTTATTTCGAGTGACTACATTGCCATCACCATAAACAGAAATCAGAACCTGATCATGTGTCACAACTCCAACTAATAATGTGGCTAGAAGTCTTTCTTGAAAATGAATAGCCTCAGCACTTTTTCGAATATCTTGACTCACCGCAGTAACAAATTCTTGATCATTATCTGAACCAAATGAATCAATCAGTTTATCCAAATTTTTGATTGCAGACCATGTCAACAACCGTGCTGAAACATCAGAGTTTTTGGCACTGGAACATCCATCAGCAACAATAAAAAAATTGTCTCCATGAATGGCATAATCCTCACAGACTAAGTGACTATGCCCTTGTGTAAAAAAGCTATTGGTTTGAAATGATTTTGGACTAAACTCCTTCATCACGAATTCCTTAGAAAGTAAGTGGCTGAGATGCTCCTCCAGTTCCAATCGCTTGGGATTGACTACTAATGCTCTCAGAAACAAAATTAGCGAGTTTGGCTAAATTATTTGCGGTTGCTTTTCCTGCATCTACATATTGAGTAAATCCAGCAGCCGTTTTAAATCTTTTTAAATAGGAAGAACTAGTGCTAGTGTTGATTCCAATTAAAACAGTGTTCATTGATTCAATTGTTTCATCTTGAATTGATTTTTGAATCTGTTTTTGAATTGATTTCGGTTTTGCTAGTTTTGATGTGTTGTCCTCTCCATCTGTGATGATAAAAACAATTCCATTCACATCAAAATCTTGATCAACCAAATCCTGTGCATACGTTACTACAGAAGAAATTCCATCCTCAGTTGCATCATATAGGGCCGTTGAACCGCTTGGATCAATTTTTGGATATTTGTTTTCATCAATCATGCTCAACAACTTAAACCCATGAACTTCTGTAATTTTATTGTTGAAGTTGGTTACACGAACCATCAAGTTTTCTGAACGAGGCGATTTTTTACAAGATTGAATCACCGTTTTTAATGAGTTTAAAAGTTCATCAGCAAAATCCCAAACACTTCCTGTTGTATCAACAACAATAGTAACAAGAGTGTATTCAGTTGCTTCCAGTTTTTCAGGACGCACCGCTGAAAACTGAAAATTCCCATTTGCATTTAATACTTGCATATCAGGGTCTTGTATATCCATTCGAGGCATTGTAGTCTCCTTTTTTCTTTGGTTTTCAGAACTCATTTTAGAAAAAATTACGATTTACTAAGCTAAACCTGAAATTACATCAGTTGATTTGCAAATATTTAAACCTCGATTTTTCATATCTCGGAAAAAATCATCCGCAAGAGATTCAAAGCTAGGAACTGGTGACATTCCATCTTCAATTAAGTAAAGGTTTCCCAATGGATTTGCTCCAAAGTTATCCACAATATCCATCACCGTATTTGCTACACAATGAGAACTCGCCTGTCCGCAAAGATAAACTCGATCAGCTTTTTGTAGATTTCCAATAAAATCAATATTTAATTGAGTGCTAGGATCATCAGATCGTTCCACATCTGCTTTGACTGCGGAATAATGTTCTGTTGACCAATTTGAACCTTTTGTCATTTTTCCAGCAATTGCGATGTTATCGTCTTCCCACTTACTTAAGGATTGAAACAAAGGATCATATAAATTGTGTCCCCATGAACCAATTAAACAATGAAGAGGCCAAATACAAAGTTGGTAACGAGACTTTGAATCTAAGGTTCTTACATAATCTACTGCGATTTGTTGATGAGATGGAACTTTTGCTCTCCAAACTCCTTTTTCAACATCATCAACAGTGATTAATGTGAAAGGTGCAGGATTTTTTCCATTGGCATTAACCCAAAACGTTGGATTAGCAATGTGATACCGATTATGAGAATCAAGTGTTAATTGAATATCCCAAAACCGATTTCCAACTTGATCAATCATGGCTGAAACTCGATTCATATCAGCGGCTCCTCCAGTAACAGGCAAAGCGGCTCCATTGATATCCATAAAGTCATTTTGACCATCAATGATTACTAAAATACTCTTTTTCATTTTGTTCCCCTCAGTAATGTTTTACTTATTGTTAAAGAGACACTAACCTACTTATTATCACTCGTCAACTAAGTTAGTGTCTTTTTCTCAATAAGTACTTGCTCAGTCTCCTCAAAGTGCTGTAGCACTAGACTTCTAGAAGATGAAAAAAATTTGAATTCCTTAAAAGGAAAGTCATGAGTTCTGAAAACCAAGAAGAAAAAAAGTTTCTACAAGAGTACAATATCCATGAGTTTGATATTCCTCTAACTTCTGTAGATATTGTGATTTTTACTATCCAAGAAAAACAACCAAAAACACTACTAATTTTTAGGGAGGATTTTCCAGAGAAAGGAAAATGGGCATTGCCTGGAGGGTTTATCGATCTCAAAAAAGATAAAACTATTCAAAATACAGCTTTACGAAAATTAGAAGAAAAAACAGGAGTGCAAAATCTTTATCTAGAACAAGTGGAAACGATTGGAGGTCATGATCGTGATCCTAGAGGGTGGTCAGTTACTGTTATCTATTACGCTTTGGTGAATAGTGAATCGATTCAATTAGAAAAAGAAAATACTCAATGGTTTCCAATTGATGAACTTCCAAATAATTTAGCTTTTGATCATCAAGAAATTATTCACAACACATTCTTACGTCTACAAAAGAAAGTTGGATACACTGCACTACCAATTCACTTACTTCCTAAAGAGTTTACTCTTACAGAACTTCAAGAAATTTTTGAGATTATTTTAGGACGATCTTTGGATAAAAGTGCATTCCGAAAAAGAATTCGAGAAGCTCAATTAGAAAAGGTGGAAGGAAAATTTAAAAAAGGAAGTAATCGACCTGCACAACTCTATTGTGCTAGTAAACAAACAACAATTTTTTATTCTAGAAATATTTAGGGGGAATGTAATGATCATTCAATCACTACTTGATACAGATCTATATAAATTTACAATGATGCAGTGTGTTTTGCATCGGTTTCCATCTGCACAAGTTGAATACGATTTTAAATGCAGAAATAAAGATATGGATTTAACTCCATACCATCAAGAAATCCAAGAGGAGATTGAAAAACTTTGTACTCTTCGCTTTAGTGAGGATGAACTTGAGTACTTAAGTAACCTTCGATTTCTTACAAAAGATTTCATTGATTTTTTACGATTATTTCAACTAAGAAAGGAGTCAGTCTCTATTGTAAGCTCTGATGAAGGCTTAGCAATTACGATCTCAGGTTCATGGTTACATACAATTTTATTTGAAGTTCCAATTCTTTCAATTGTAAATGAAGTCTATTTCAGAAGTACACAGCCAAACCCAGATTATGATGAAGGACGAAAACGACTTTATGAAAAAGTAGAACTGATTAAAAAGCATCCTGATTCAGAAAATTTTGTTTTTTCTGATTTTGGAACCCGAAGACGTTTTGGCCGAGATTGGCAAAGTGAAGTTGTAAAAACATTGGCAACAGAATTACCAAAAAATATTACAGGAACAAGCAATGTTCTTTTAGCCAAAAACTTAAATTTAACTCCTGTTGGAACAATGGCACATGAGTTTTTACAAGCTTGCCAAGCATTAGGCCCTCGACTCATTGAAAGTCAAAAATTTGCCCTTGAAGTATGGTCTCAAGAATATCGAGGTGATTTAGGGATTGCATTAACTGATGTAATTGGGATTGATGCCTTTTTAAATGATTTTGATCTATTTTTCTCCAAGCTTTTTGATGGATTACGACATGACTCAGGTGATCCAATTGAATGGGCACAAAAAGTAATTGCACATTATCATCAGTTCAAATTAGATCCTAAAACAAAGAGATTAATTTTTAGTGATGGATTAAATGTTCCAAAAGCTCTTGAAATATTTGATGCAACAAAAGATGAAATTACCTCTTTTTTTGGTATTGGTACAAACCTGACCAATGACCTAGGATATGAACCACTTCAAATTGTAATCAAGATGGTAAGATGTAATGATCAACCTGTCGCCAAACTTTCTGATTCAACAGGAAAAACGATGTGTAAGGATGATGATTTTTTAAAATATTTACGAAAAGTTTTTCATGTACAAGTTTAATTTAGTTTTGTTTCAATTTTATAATCTCAAAAAACGGAGTGCGTCGTGTTAATGGGCGAACAACCAATAATTCCAGAATCATTCACACAAAAAAACTTTTTCCGTATTCAAAGTTTATATGGAGAAGAGCAAGCAATTTATCTTTTAGAAAAGATTATTTCTTTAATGAAGGATCATCTTGCTGTATCTCCTCTTAAAAAAAAGGTGTGGAATGAAAGCGATATTATTTTAATTACCTATGGTGACTCTATTAAGGAAGAAGGTAAAATGCCACTGGCAACCTTATATAAGTTTTTAAATACTTATATGAGAGAAGCAGTTAGTGCTGTTCATATTCTTCCATTTTTTCCTTATAGTTCTGATGATGGTTTTTCGATTATTGATTATCGCAAGGTAAATGAAGAACTAGGTTCATGGGAAGATATTCATCAAATTGGAGAAAATTTTGATTTGATGGTTGATTTAGTTTTAAACCATCTCTCTAGTCAAAGTGAATGGTTCCAAAAATTCTTAGCAGGAAAAGAAAAATATAAAGACTACTTCATTGAAATGAGCCCTGATACGGATTTATCAAAAGTAGTTCGACCAAGAACAACGCCTGCTCTTGTTCCTTATCAGACGGTTAATGGTGAAACGCATGTTTGGGCAACTTTTAGTGCAGATCAGATTGATGTAAATTATCAAAACCCTGATGTTCTTATTGAATTTATACAAATTCTTTTATTCTATGTCCGACAAGGAGCAAGGTATCTTCGTTTAGATGCAGTTGCTTTTTTATGGAAACAGTTAGGAACTTCTTGTATCCACTTAGATCAAACACATGAAGTAATTAAGTTATTCCGTGAAATTCTAGATATGGTTGCTCCGCAATGTATCTTAATCACAGAAACAAATGTTCCTGCAAAAGAAAACTTTAGCTATTTTGGAAATAGTGATGAAGCTCAAATGATTTATCAATTTAGCTTACCCCCATTGCTTCTTCATGCACTTCATTTTGGTACTTCTGAGTATTTAAGTGATTGGGCAGATAATATGCCTATTCCACCTCGTAAGTGTACTTATCTCAATTTCACTGCATCACATGATGGAATTGGATTACGTCCTGTTGAAGGATTACTACCAAAAGAGGAAATCAATCGATTAGTTGAAGATATTCGGAAATCAGGCGGGTATATTAGTCTAAAAGATGATGGAAATGGAAAGGGAAGTCCTTACGAATTAAATATTTCTTTATTTGATGCTCTTGCAGGAATTAGTGATGACTTAGATCAATGGCAAATTCCTCGATTTTTATGTTCTCAAGTAATTAATTTGTCACTTCGTGGAATTCCAGCCGTTTATATTCATAGTTTAACTGCAACTCCTAATGATCATTCTGGAGTTGAGAAAACACAACAAAATCGTTCGATTAATCGTCATAAATGGAATTACCCAAAACTACGAAATTTAGTTGCTAATAACTTTACACCAAATGCAACTGTATTTACTGAGTATCGTCGGTTACTTCGAATTCGAAGAAATCAAAGTGCATTTCACCCAGATGCAGCACAAGAAATTTTACATATAGGGAATAGTTTCTTTGGTATTCGAAGACAGAGTGTTAATGGATCTCAGGAAATTATTTCAATTAGTAATTTAACGGATCAAAGACAAGTACTTGACTTATCTCTGATACGTAAAATTCGTACATCACAAGTTTGGTATGATCTTATTGGTAAAAATGAACTTGATGGTTCATTAAAACAATTTACAATGAAACCATTCCAATCAATGTGGTTAACGGTAATTCACTAAACTGCATTATCTTCTTCAACAGCTTCATTTAATTGTTCTAGAAAATCTGGAATCGCACTAATCACACGGTTCCAGCTAGGAATAAATGGAGTTTCCATTGGATTATCCAAGAACTGCTCACCAGCATGCATGATATTTTGAGCAAATAACTCAACAGCTTTTTCTTCTACATGTCGATCTAGTGTTAATCCATTAATTACAGCATCATTATAATACTGTTCTACAAAATCTAGTCCGATTCGGTAGTATGTTGCTTTAATCGTTCGGAACATTTCTGTTGAAAATGTATGCCCTAGAGTTGCTAACTTTCGAAAAATGGCTTTGCAAATATCAATACTCATTTTTGATAATCCTGCATTAGCATCATCAATAGAAAGAGGTTGATGTTTGTGATCATAATTATCAGCAATATCAACTTGGCATAAACGACTAGTCGAATAATTTCTTTTTACCTCTGAAAGAACTCCAATCTCTAATCCCCAATCACTTGGAATTCGAATTTCATTTACTACATCAGCTCGCATTGCAAATTCACCTGCAAGTGGATAACGAAAACTATCCATATACTCAAGGTATGGAATAGACCCCAAAATAGTTTTCATTGTCCGAATTAATGGTGTTACGAGTAACCGACTTACACGACCATTTATTTTGCCATTCGCAATTCGAGAATAATAGCCTTTGCAAAATTTGTAGTTAAAATTTGGATTTGCAACAGGATAAACTAAACGAGCGAGCATTCCTCGTTCATAAGTTACAATATCACAGTCATGAAGTGCGATTGCTTCCCCTCTTCCAGATGAAAGCAAATATCCATAACAAAACCAAACATTCCTTCCTTTTCCTTCCTCTCGTGGAGAAAGTTCCTCATTTGCTAATTTTTTATCTAACTCTCTTAGTCGAGGGCCATCATTCCATAAAATTCGATGATGCTGTGGGAGACGAGAAAAATACTCTTTTGCTCGTTTAAACTCATCTTCAGTAGCTCGATCAAGACCAATTACAATTTCATTTAAATAGGGAACTTTTGCTAATTCATCAACAATTTTTGATAGTGCAGGACCATCTAACTCAGAATATAGAGAAGGAAGAACTAGAGAAATTGGAATTTTTTTTGAAAACTGAACTAAATCACTTTCTAGGTCTTCTAAAGGACGATTTGTTAAGTTATGTAATGTCGTTATTGTACCATTTTGAAAATAATCACCCATATTTATTCAACTCCTCTCTTAGATTTAAAAATAATACTCATCTTATATAAGGTTACAAATCGAAAATTTTCTTCATTGCATATTGCCAACCTACTGAACCCTGACGATTTGTATAAATTGTATTTGGATAAGAAGATCCTAACTTTAATGGTTCTCGTTTAACTGAATCAATTACAACAGGCATATCAACAACTTCTAACATAGCAATATCATTGGGACAATCTCCAAGCCCAATGGTAGTCAAATTATCTTCAGGATTATAGTTTTGATACTGTTGTTTTAGCCATAAAACGCCCTTTCCTTTATTTGTTTGTCCTGTAACATGAATAAAGCGTCCTCCTTGAATTAATCCCAAATTATGACCTTGAATTATTTCCTTAAATTTAGAAAATGATTCTTCTGAGTCATCCCACAAAATAGGTTCAGAACAAATCCTTGCTTTTGCTTTTTTAGCTTTTTCTAATGGTAAGTTTGTAATGTCAGATAGTTCTTCAGAACTCCAATCAGAAAACCCTTGGAAAGAAAAATTATGATCTAATCGAATTTTTTTAAGTATACTTAAAATTTCATCAT
>JBNMNM010000134.1:0-7684 GCA_051275585.1 bacterium
CATTAATTGATGATTTGTAATTCCATACTTTGGAGCGAGAGATTCAACACCATGAATAATGGCTGAATAACCTAATGATGCAAGAGTAGCCGCATAGTAAGGAGCTAAATGATAACTACGGTTTGTTCCATCATAACTATCACAAATATCAAATAAGACTGGAACATCAACTTTAGCTCGTTGAACTTTTTGAAACATTGACTCAAACAATGTGAAATTTTCAACAAGAGTTTCTCGTTTTAATCGCATTGCTTGAAGAAATGCACCTTTAAGCCAATTAGGAGTAGATTCTTTCCAAAATTGATCAGCCGCTGATTTTACTTCTTCTTGAGTAAGGTTTTGTTTTTGAATGACTTTATAAACAAGCTCTAAAAGTTCTTGGCCTTTTTGATTCCACAGTGTTGGGTCTAACAGCGATTGAAGTTCTAAAGGAATAAGTTGTTTATTTTCTAGTGTTTGTTGCAATAATATTTTTTCATCTTCAGATGATGAGTCTAATAATAAGCAAGCAGTCCAAAAAACAGCTTTAGTATTTAGATTAACTTCTGGATTAGTTAGTGTAGGTAGAGCTGCTTCCATTAATTTGATGGGCACTCTTTTATTTCCAATTGAACCAACTCCTTTTTTTTTCAAAGCTTGTCTTAGTGCTTCTTCAGCTACTTCTAACATTTTAAACCTAAAGTGAAATTTTTAGTGCTGGTTTGCAAAAGCAATAATGGCAAAGGCATTTGCAACATTTAAAGAATTTTTTCGTCCTGACATTGGAATTTGAATAAAATCGGTACAAGTAGCAAGTACATCTTGCGAGATTCCATATTCTTCATTTCCTACAACAAGAATCGCTTTTTCAGGCCATTCAAAATCAAAACAACTTTCAGCTCCTTCTACTGTTTCTAAGCCAATAATTGGAATTCCTTCTTGAGCTTTCTCTTTTAATGTTTGAGCTAAATCTTTTGTGTGTTGCTCTGGAATCCAATCACTTGCACCCATTGACGTTTTTTGAACTTGTAATTTTTTTCCTGATGGAGTTTTTCCACCTGTGATAATACCACTCCAACCAGCCGCATCAAGAGTTCGAATCATTGATCCCACATTGAATGCACTCCGCAAATTATCGAGAGCTACCCAATAATTATGTTTTGCAGTCCATTCATGATCTGTAATTTCGTCACCTTGGCGAACTTTGGGTAAAAATTTACTTTCAGCTAAACCAAGTCCTGTTTCTTCTTGATGCCAATGAAATTGATTTGAAATTAACTCAATCCATTTTTTGGCTTCACTTTGGTTTGGAAATTCAGGAAGTTCAATATCTAACCATTGTAACGCTTTTGAATACTGATGCTGGAAATTTAAGAAAAAATCATCATGTATGTCTTCATTTAATATCGATTGATAAACCGTTCTTAGCCAACTCACAATCCATTTATGTCGTCTTGCGAGTGGCATTGAAAGAAGTTTTTTTTGTGTAAAAGGAAATCCAGACTCCATGATTATTTTTTAAGAAATTGCTCAATAGAAGGATATTGAGAAAAGAAAGGTTGATAGTCTGATCGAAATGTCATTTCTTCTTTTGTTATTGGATGCTTAATCGTAATGGATGAAGCATGAAGAAGTTGATGGTCAATCTTACCATAAGGTTCAAAAATAGGTTCTTCCTTTTCTTTCATCAGAGATAAAAAGCGTGCATCAGTTTGGCCATAAAGTTTATCACCTAAGATCGGTAAGTTGATATATTCAGCATGACAACGAATTTGATGAGTTCTTCCTGTAAATGTTTGAATTTCAGTTAAAGTCAAACCATCATCTGATTTTAATTTTTTAAATAATGTTTTTGATTGTTTTCCTTCAGGATTAATTACTTGTCGAATACTCACAAAATTTTTGTCATATTCTTTACTTTTTCCAACGGCTTTTTTTAATGGTTGATCAACCAACGTTTCATTTTGATCTGTTTCACCATATAAAATTGCATGGTAAAATTTCTTAGGAGTACTTTCTGCAAACTGTTGTCCCAGTAAAGTTGCAATATGTTTGTGTCGAGCAACCACTAAAATTCCTGAAGTTTCTCGGTCAAGACGATGAACAGCATATAATTCAGAATACTTCTCTTGTTCTTTTAGAATATAAAGCAAGGTATTTTGATAATATTTGCCTGACTCACTAATGGGTATATTTCCACTTTTTTCTACTGCAATAATATATTCATCTTCATAAATTATATTATAGTTAGGATCAACCGTAGGTTCTTCTTCTCTTGGACGAAGATATGAGATTACATCTTTGCTTTCTAAAATTTGTTCAGGCTTTGCTCTTTTGTAGTTAACCCTTACTGCTCGGCTATTGACATTACGAACCCAATCTTCTTTAGCTTGGTATGGGAAGCGACGCAGCAAAAAATCAATTAAACTTTCAGGAACTTTATTGTGACGTGAATATTGGAATTTTTGCATAATATAATTAATAATAGTGAACCTTATTGCTAAAATCCGTTTGCCAGTTTTCTAATATGGGTGGTATAGGATTATGCAGTATGGATTATTTAGTTTTTGGAAAAGGGGATATTTTCTTTCTATCGCAAGAAAAGACGATTTTTATTTTTACCAATGAATATTAACCTTTTAATTGTTTCTAGTAGCGATCTTCCAGATACGTTACAGTATTTCCTCGAAAAGCAACGAGTAAATTGTTTCTTTGCAAGAGGAAGATTAAAAACAATACAAGTTTTACGAAAAGAAACAATTGATGTGATTGTTTGGTTCCTATCAAAGGGTGACTACCGAATATCAGGTGAACTAATTGAAAGTATTAATCTTTTTTCATCAGTTCCTGTTGCCTTGGTCACTCCAGAAATCGAAAAAGAACTTCCTAATGGAATTCTAGGCTATTTTGATTCGATTGATATTAATGAAGAACCTCAAAATATCTTCAATTTAATTTTATCTGCATGTTCTCATTCGAGAATTGAATCCAGCCTAAGTGAAAAAAATCAACAAAGTAATCATGACCAGCAGATCCAACCTGAAAAATCAAAACTTCAAGAAATCGAGTTTAAAAATTTACTCAGACAAAAAGAGCCATTAGAAACACCAGCTCATCCTTTAGAACTGGTGACTCCGTGGGTTTCTGTACATAGTGCAGAAAAAAAGATGATTGCAAATTATACAATCGAAAAACGAAGAACCTTTTGGTATTGGTTTGTTCAGTTCTGGAATATTCTTACTGGTCGTAGTCATAAGAATAAGAAAAAGGAAATTCCTAAATCATAATTATTTCTTCTTTTCCTTTTCCTTTTCCTGCTTTTTCTCATCTAAGATATTAAGAAGGGCAACTTTCATTTGATTGCCTGTTCTCTTAACAATTATCTCTGCATCAATTACCTTTTTTTCTCCAAAGACTTTAACTGTGATGAATGTATCATTGTTTTTCTGTCGCATTCCTGGCCAATAGCTAAACTCTACAATTTTTCCTGTAATTTTTCGGATCTCAGAATCTTCTTGTACTGCTGTAAGAGCAACTTGATAAGCCAATGATTTCTTGATTTTTATTGGAACCGTTGCAATTGAAATTATCCAAAGAGTGGCAACAATTAAAATAATTCCAATTACTTTTGTTGATAGTCTTCGAACATTAGGAGTCAGTATTTCCTCAACAACAAGAGTATCTGTATATTTATCACCTAGTCGTCGACAATACTTATCAATAAGCATCATAATTCCCTCAACTGGCAAAATAATTAAAAACAAGTTGCGAGTGAGTAATTTGAATGTTGCAGGGATCGTAAATTTGGGTGGATCAAGAAGACTTACATGTAAATTTAACAAGCGTTTTCCAATACTCCGTCCACTAAAAATATCCTTCGCAATAAAAATTCCAATTCCAATGATATACAATGGAATTAAGGATGTAAGCATTTCATTTGTAGACAGTAAGTCCCAATTCTGGACGGCAAAGATAGGGCCTAATCCTTGAAGGAAAATCATAATGATCGTGTAATCAAGTAGTAATGCAAAGTAGCGTTTTGCTGGTTGAGCAATTACTGTTTTTTCTTCAAATTTTGGTTTTCCTTCTTTTTTGTTTACTACGGTTTGCTCTTCTTGAGAGGGAACTAATACTTCTGTTTTTGAGGTCATAGATAGCTACAAATAGAATAGTCTGCGAAGTAGCGTTTCTACTTCATAACAGTGAGCTTTTATTGAAATTCAACTCGAAGAAGGCCACCAGGACCAGACGTTATCTTTTTTTGAGAACGTACAGTTCCTGAACCTTTGATTTGGATGGATAAGTGTTTTTCACTTGATTTGGCAAGTACTTCTCGTAAAGTCAATTTCTTAAAGTTGATGTCAGTATTTTTTTGCTTTCGATTTTTAGGAGAAGTTTTTCGAGTTGCAAAAATACTACGAATAGGAAGTCTCTCTTGTTCAAAGATTTTTTTAGGTAAACTTTGATTTTGTACTATTTTGTAGGTTGCTTTTGCAATTTTTCGAAAAACAGGAGCAACACCTTTTGAACCTAAATATTTTTCTTGAGGCTCATTTATAATTACTAAAATTGTTAATTTAGGTGCTTCCGCTGGAAAAAATCCAACAAAGGATACAACATTATTAGTGCTAGAATACTCTCCTTTTTTACGATCAAACTTTTCAGCTGTTCCTGTTTTTCCTGCAACAGAAATTCCTTTTAAACGTGCCTGATATCCAGTTCCCCCTTTTTGAGTTACCGTTATCATGTATTGTGTGATCTCTTTTGCCGTTTTTTCTTTAAGAATTCTTTTCTTTACACGTGGTTTTTTGGGTTTATCTGATTGAATGAGATGTTCATTTTTTATGAGATAAGGGCTTAAATAAACTCCTCCTGTTGCAATTACATTCATTGCAGAAATTAGTTGTATAGGAGTTGCTGAAATTGTGTGGCCAAAAGAAATTGTGGCAATGTCAATATCAGTCCAACGCTGATATTTAAAAACTTTTCCTGTGCCCTCACCAGGTAAATTTAAATATGTTTTTTTTCCAAAACCAAACTCTTGGATCATTTTATAAAAAGTAGGTTTTGGAATTAACTGACCAATTTTTGCCGCACAAATATTTGATGATTTTTGAATGATTTTTTGTAGATTCAGCCAACCATATTTATGAGTATCGTGAATTATTCGATCTTGAATTTGATAAGCTCCATTTTCACAATTAAAAATATGTTCTTTTGTTACAAGGCCTTTCTCAAGAGCAGATGCAATGGTAATAATTTTAAATGTGGAACCAGGTTCGTAAGCGTCACCGATAGCACGATTAAAATAGTTTTTTTGTTCGTACTTGCCAAAGAAGTTTGGATTAAATGAAGGAGTGCTTGCCATACTTAAAATTGCACCCGTTTGAGAGTCCATAACAATAGCAACACCACTTTTTGCTTTCATTGTTGAAGTTGCTTTTTTTAACTCTTTTTCTGTGACGTATTGAATTAAATCATGAATGGTCAATTCCATAGAACCACCTTGAGGTAATTTGCTAAGAGAATTATTAAAAATTCTTTTTAACTTTCCTTTCTTCTTAACAACTCCCATAAAGTGATTATTATATTTATATTCTAGTCCCTCTAGTCCTTTTGAATCAACACCTGAAAAACCAATTAATTGAGATGCAAACTGTTGTCTTGGGTAAAATCGTTTAAATTCTTTTGTTGTATGAATGCCAGAAATTTTCTGTGTTGTTAGTTTTTCTCGTGTTGTAGGTAAAATATATTTTTTAAGCCAAACAAATGAAGATTTGCTTGTAATCTTTTTGAGGACTTTTGAGTAAGGTAAGTTAAGCGTTTTTGAAAGCTGATGTGCTGTTTGATTTGGTTTTTCAATTTCTCTTGGAATGATAAAAACAGAACTCATTGCAATTGATGCCGCAATAATATTCTGATTACTATCATAAATTGAACCACGTTGGATCTTGTTCTTATTGGTATACTTTTGTTGTTTTTCTAGACTATCTAAATGGGGACGATCAATCACTTGTAAATAGCAGGAACGAAGAAGAATAATTAGAGCAATTCCTAAAAAGAATTTTCGAATCCAAACCAATCTCTGAGAGAGTGTTTTACGAATAAGTTGATCAGTAAATTTCAAAGCCTACCCTTGAATTTATTTTTTAACTTGTTGAATTTTGATGATTATTTTTTTAATTTGATGTGCTTTTGGTTCAATCAAAGAGAATTCTTCTTTTGCACTTTTTTCAATATAATCTAATTGTGTTAAGTACCTTTCTTCTAGCTGAAGAGGCAGTGTTGTTGCAATGATCTTTTGTTTCTCTTTTGCTAAAAGTTTTACTCGTTTTTCTGTTTGAGCATACTCTAAACGTTGAAATACAAAAAACATGGCAACAAAAAGTAAAATAACTAAAGTAAGAATTAATTTTTTACTGAAAAATGCGGTAGGAGAAACAACATTTCTTGTAACTGTCTCTCTTTGCGGAGGAACAATTCTCGGATTTTGAAAGTCTCTCACTATTCTTCTCCTATTTTTTCTCCAACTCGTAACTTTGCACTTCTTGCTCTTGGATTAGCTTCAATCTCTTCAGGTGTTCCAATCATCGGTTTTCTTGAAAGCTGTTGAATTTTTTGAACAGCATGACAAGTACAAATTGGAAAATCATGTGGACAAGTACATGGATTTTCCCAGTGTCGTAAAAACCGCTTTACCATACGATCTTCTAAAGAATGAAAAGAGATAATTGCTAATCTTCCTTGTGGTGCTAATAAATCTAGAGAAGCTTCTAATAATTGCTCTAGTTCTTTTAATTCTTGGTTAACCTCAATTCGAATTGCTTGGAAAATTTTTGTCGCAGGGTGACTTTTTCTCTGATAACGAAATTTAGCTGGAATTGATTGAAATACTACTTCAGATAAATCTTTCGTTGTAGAAAAAGGAGTTTCTTCCCTTCGTTTCACAATATTTTTTGCAATTCTTGAAGAAAATTTTTCTTCCCCATAAACCTTAAAAATATAGGTTAACTCTTTTTCACTATATTCATTAATAACAGCTTCTGCACTTGTTGGATCATTTGGATTCATTCGCATATCCAAAGGGCCATCATTTCGGAAAGAAAATCCACGTTCGTCTTGATCTAATTGAGGAGATGACACTCCAATATCTGCAAGAATAAAATCAGCTTTGATTCCTTCTTCAGTCAATACATTAGCTGCGGATGAAAATTTTTCGTGAATGATTCGAAATCGGCCATCAAATTGCGATAATCTACTTTGAGCTGCTTGAATTGCTTGTGGGTCACGATCAACACCAATAAGAAATAATTCAGGATTTTGCTGCAAAACAGATTGTGCATGACCAGCTCCACCAAGAGTAAAGTCAATGCTTGTTTTTGCCGAAGTAGGCAAAAAACTAAGCACTTGTTCATGCAAAACAGGTAAATGTTGGAATGGTATTACAGACAAGGTTAAACCTCTAAAATAAGATCTAAAAACTTTATGACTCTTGTTCGTACTTCATTTGAAGTGTAATTATATTGATAGAAGTCATTTCCTCTTGCTTTTCGTACATCTATCTTAGTCCCTAATTCTTCTTCTTCAGCTTCCGTCGCATAGACAAAAAATGGTATAAAACTGAACTGTGCAGCAGAACCTACTGCGGAGCCACTTGAATAACTAACACCCAACTTTTTGTTTTTTGCCTCTGCACCAAGTACAA
>JBNMNM010000135.1:0-7586 GCA_051275585.1 bacterium
GCTAAGTTTTTGAAAATTAAGGTTTAAATGGATATAAAATACTGATTTACTTGTGCCTAAGTACTTAACTAAGGTCTTAGCGGTGAAAATACTAAATATTTTTTTTCTAATATCTCAAAAGGAATGAGGTAAAGCTTTATGAAATTCCAAGCAAAGAAATTTTTTAAAAGAACAATTGCAGGTTTTGCAATTGCTGGAATTACGGCAAGTGTTGGTGCTTCTGCTGTTTCCGCAGGAGTGAAAGTTGATCCACGAATTAAGTCATACAAAAAAGTAAATGGCGTTTCTGGAAAAATTGATAGTATTGGATCTGATACATTAAACAACCTGATGACTTTTTGGGCTGAGACTTTCCGACGAAAATATCCAAATGTTCATATTCAAATTGAAGGAAAAGGTTCTAGTACAGCACCCCCTGCATTGATTGCGGGTGTGTCACAGCTTGGACCAATGTCTCGAAAAATGAAAAAAACAGAGTTGGAAAAATTCGAAGAAAAGTATGGATACAAACCAACTAAAATTGGAGTCGCTCTTGATTCTCTTGCTGTTTATGTAAACAAAGATAATCCAATTAAGAAGCTTTCACTTCAAGAAATTGATGCGATTTTCTCAAAAAATAGAAACGGAAAATATCCTATAAATATCCGAAGATGGAAGCAATTAGGATTGAAAGGATCTTTTGGATCACAAGTAATCAGTATTTATGGACGAAACTCAGCTTCTGGAACTTATGGTTACTTTAAAAAGCACGCTCTTTTTAAAGGTGATTACAAAGATATTGTAAAAGAACAACCAGGTTCAGCATCCGTAGTTCTTGGAATCACTGAGGATTTAAGAGGAATTGGATATTCAGGAATTGGATATCGAACTTCTGGTGTAAAAGCATTAAATCTTTCTAGAAAAGTTGGTCAAAAAGCTTATCCACCAACACTAAAAAATGTTCTTTCAAAGAAATACCCTTTAGGACGAATGCTTTATGTTTATGTGGTTAAAAAACCACATCAACCATTAAGTAAAGTTGTAAGAGAATTCCTAAAACTTGCTCTTTCAAAAGAAGGACAAGAAATTGTTATCAAAGATGGTTATATGCCATTACCTGCAAGTGTAATCAAAAGACAATTAGCTTTAATTAAATAAATTTAAGTTGGTTATGATGGATCGTAAAAGCGAAAGGTAGCTCTTCTCCCCCCTCATACTTGTAATTGTTACCTCTCGTTTTTGCTTGTTTTAAGAATTGTAAGTGTATCTTAATGGATAATATCTTATGGAACAATCTCAAACCGTTCAATCAGAGCGACCTTCTAACTTAAACTTAAGAAAAGTTAATGCTCAGTCTAAACCTTTGAATACTGATAAATACTTTAGAAAATCAAAGTTAATTGATCGAATTGCACGATGGATTATCACTGCTGGTGGTATTGCTGTTATTTTCTGTGTAGTTGGAATTTTGGTTTTAATTTTAAAAGAAGCAATTCCGCTTTTTTTCAATGCAGAAATTCACAAACTTTCTCAATTTTCTATTTCAGAAAAAGAGAAAATTGTTGAGTTCGGTGTTGATGATTATCTAGAAACTGGTTTTACTCTGAACGAAAAAGGTCAACTTAATCATATCCAAATTCAAGATGGAAAAACGATTAAAGTTCGCCACATTCAGCCAGTAAAAAATGGTGCAACAATTCAAAGTATCCGTTCAAATCAAAGAAACACATTTACCATACTTTGGAGCAATCAAACGGTTACTTTAGATCAAGTTAAGTTTTTTACTAAGTTTTCTAAAGAAGGAAAACGAAGTGTTGATATTAAGTTAAATCGAGTTGCTACATTTCAAGGACAAAAAACAGGAACACCAATTAGTGCTCGTTTTAATGAAGGAACTACTGTTGCTGTTAGTCTCAATACTAAAAATCGATTTGTAATCCAACAAAGTAAAGTCACAGAAAATTTTTTGGGTGAGAAAGAAGTTGTAAAAACAACTCTTGAAACAAAGGTTATACCATCTGGAAAATATACAATCTATACTTTAGATTCTACAGGAAAGACTCTTTATGCTGCGACTGAAAATGGTTACATTTCTCGATGGGATTTGAGTGAGTTATCAGAAGAAGGAGTACAACATCTTGAGGAAACAAAAGCATTTACAGACAATAGAAAAATTACAGCACTGACTTTAATTTTTGGAGATGTCTCTCTTGCTGTGGGTGATGAAAAAGGTGGTGTGAGTACTTGGTTCCCTGTTCGTAAAAATGGATTAGACACCAATAAAAAATATCTAAATCAAATTCATGTTCTTTCTTCTCATAAAAAACCAATTCAACAACTAATTGCATCACAACGAGATAAGTCAATTATCTCAATTAGTCAGAATTCGGTTTACCTCGATCATATGACGAGCGAAAAAGAACTTTTTAAATTAGATACAAAAAGTCCAATTCAAAAAATTTCATGGAATGCAAAAGGAAATGGATTAATTGCGTTGAATCAAAAAGGTGAGTTTGTTGTTTGGGATATCCGCAACCCTCATCCTGAGATTAGTTGGAAAGTTCTTTTTGGAAAAGTTTGGTATGAAAATTATGACACACCAACTTATGTTTGGCAGTCATCCTCTGGAAATGATGATTTTGAAGCTAAATTAAGTTTGATTCCTTTGCTGTTTGGTAGTTTAAAAGGAACATTCTACGCAATGATTTTTGCAATTCCACTTGCTTTATTTTCTGCTGTATATGTCAGCCAGTTTGCTTCTGAGCGATCAAGGAAAGTGGTTAAGCCTGCAATTGAAATCATGGCTTCGATTCCATCTGTAATCTTGGGGTTTCTAGCCGCACTTTGGTTGGCTCCTATTTTGGAAAAAGGAATTGTAGCTTTCTTTCTAAGTTTATTTATTGTTCCTACATTGGTTTTAACATTTCTATTTTTATGGCCAATGGTGAGTCGAACAAAATTTTTGCAAAAGATGTCATCAGGGTTTGAATACCTTATTATTCTTCCTGTGATTTTACTTTCTGCTTATTTATCAATTAGTTTAGCTCCAACAATAGAAGCTTCTTTCTTTAATGGAAATTTCAGTTTGTGGCTCACTGATGCAATTGGAGTTAATTACGACCAAAGAAACAGCATTATCATTGCTTTTGGTCTTGGTTTTACGGTGATTCCTATCATTTTTACGATGTCAGAAGATGCTATTTCAAATGTTCCAGCAAACTTAAAAGCTGCATCTTTGGCACTTGGAGCAACTCGCTGGCAAACGGTATGGAGAGTAATTCTACCATCTGCAAGTCCAGGAATTTTTGCAGCCATTATTATTGGATTAGGAAGAGCAATTGGAGAAACAATGATTGTTCTAATGGCAACAGGAAATACTCCGATCATTGATCCAAGTATATTTAATGGAATGAGAACTCTATCTGCAAATATTGCAGTTGAAATTCCAGAAGCTCCCGTTGGTGGAACTTTATATAGAACATTGTTTCTGTCTGCAATTTTGTTATTCTCATTAATCTTCGTATTGAACACCACTGCCGAGTTGATTCGTCAAAGATTGAGAAAGAAATATGGGAACTTATAAAAAAACATCCCTCAAAGAGCACTTAAAAAGTGGAGAGCTTTTTGTTTGGGGAACAGGATCAGCACTTTCTTTAATTCTTTTGTTAGCAACAATCCTACTATCTGTGATTGTTTTTAATGGAATGAAAAGTTTTTGGATCAGTGATGTTGCAAAGGCTACATTAAAAAGTGGAAAAATTGTGATGGGTGAGATTACCCGAGAGCAAAAAATTCCTAATAAAAATCAATTACGATCTCAATTTAAAATTGGGAATCGTGATTTATATGGACTCGACTTTAAATGGGTTTCTCATCAACAAATTATAAAAAAAGAGTTTCCAAAAGATGCGATTGTCTTAGAGCGAATGGAAAACGGAAATTTTTATGGTTTTCTAAAAGCGTTACAATCACCAAAAGGAATTCCTCAAGGTAAAACTCTTTGGCAACAATTTGAACATTTATTAGATGAAGTTCATGTGCAAAATGAGCCTCTTTTAAAGGTTAATTCCAAAATTAAAAATTTGGGAAATCAATTAAGTTCAATTCAAGCAAAGATTAAAAAGAAAGACTATGCAAACCCAAAAAAACTGTATCCTGAGCGAGCAACTTATTTACTGCAAAAACTTGAGATTCAAAAGAAATTCGAGATTATAGTTGCAGAACAAGATTTTATTCAGAATCACCTTAAAAAATATTCAGCAACATTTGTAGATGCAAATGGCAGAACAAAACAAATTTTACTTCATGAGATTGTTCGTCATTACCAGCCGAATCAAATGAATGTGTTTGATAAGCTGTGGTTGTATTTAGGAAAGATTAAGGAGCTTTTTTTCTCTGACCCTAGAGAATCAAATACTGAGGGTGGTCTTTTTCCTGCAATTTTTGGAACAGTGATGATGATTTTCATCATGAGTATTTTTTCTTTCCCAATGGGTGTGATTGCTGCCGTTTATTTGCGAGAATATGCAAAAGAAGGTGTTTTATTAAAAACAATTCGGATTGGTGTTAATAATCTCGCTGGAATCCCTTCGATTGTATATGGAATTTTTGGATTAGGATTTTTTGTATATGGTATTGGTGGAACAATTGATCAAATTTTCTTTCCTGAAAATTTACCAGCACCTACATTTGGAACAGGTGGAATTTTATGGGCAAGTTTAACCCTTGCACTTCTAACTGTACCTGTTGTGATTGTTGCAACTGAAGAAGCATTGGCATCAGTTCCAAAAGGAATGAAAGAAGCTTCTCTTTCTTTAGGAGCAACTAAGTTTCAAACTATTTTAAATATTTCATTACCAATGGCATCTCCAGGAATTATGACTGGATTTATTCTTGCGATGGCAAGAGCTGCTGGAGAAGTAGCTCCTCTGATGATTACGGGAGTAGTGAAGTTGGCTCCATCACTTCCGTTGGATGGAAATTTTCCATTTCTTCATTTAGATCGAAAATTTATGCACCTTGGATTTCATATTTATGATGTTGGGTTTCAATCTCCAAATGCAGAAGCCGCAAAACCAATGGTATTTGTAACCACATTGTTACTGATTTTAATTGTTCTTACATTAAGCAGTGTTTCAATTTCCTTACGAAATCGAATGGAAAAGAAATTTAAGAACAAAAGTTTCTAAGAAAATTTAATACACATTGATTTGAAACAGTATTGATCCATTTTTTGATAAAGTAGGTATTATGGTTCGAGAACAATTAGTAGTCGAAAGTCCAATTGTAAGTGTTGAAAATTTCAACTTTTTTTATGACCAAAATCAAGCTCTTACAGATATTAATATTCGGATTCCAAGAAAAAAAGTAACCGCATTCATTGGACCATCAGGATGTGGGAAATCTACTTTTCTACGATGTTTTAATCGAATGAACGACTTAATTGATGATACCCGAATGGAAGGCTCTATGAAGCTGGAAGATCAGGAAATCAATAATGAGAATATTGATGTAATTCAGTTACGTCGTAAGGTTGGAATGGTGTTTCAAAAGTATAATCCATTTCCAAAATCCATTTATGAAAATGTAGTTTATGGATTACGAATTGCTGGTGTAAAAGACAAGAATACTCTTGATGAAGCAGTTCAAAGAAGTTTAGAGCGTGCGGCTTTGTGGGGAGAAGTTAAAGATCGTCTAAAAGATTCAGCAATGGCTCTTTCAGGTGGACAGATGCAACGTTTATGTATTGCTAGAACAATTGCGGTAAACCCAGAAGTAATTTTAATGGATGAGCCTTGTTCTGCATTAGATCCACGTTCAACATCTAGAATTGAAGATTTAATTGAAGAATTAAGAGCTGATTATACAATTGTAATTGTTACTCATAATATGCAACAGGCTGCAAGGGTTTCTGATGTTACAGCCTTTTTCTATGAAGGTAAGCTAATCGAAGTTGGTAGTACAGATCAACTTTTTACAACTCCTAGTAAAAAAGAAACAGAAGACTATATTACTGGTCGTTTTGGTTAATTTTTAACAATTTTGAACTCCATTCAGTTGCATTTTTATGGCAAAATATTTTCAAAAAGAAGTTAAAAAGCTTAAAAAAATGATCCTCAACTTAGGAGCATCTGTTGAGGAAAATGTACTAAACTCTGTAAAAGCTTTTGACTCTGGTGATGCTCACTTAGCAAAAAAAATTATTGCAAAAGAAATTGATATTAATCGTCGAGAGATCCAAATTGAAGAAGAGTGCTTAAAAATCATGGCTCTTTATCAGCCTGTTGCATTTGATCTTCGTTACTTAGTTGCAGTTCTAAAAATTAATTCAGACTTAGAACGAATTGATGATTTAGTCGTAAATTTTGCAGATCGAACTCTAGATTTACCACAACCTTTGCCTGTAGAAGTTCCATTTAATATTAGTGAAATGGCAAACGATGTGAAAAAAATGCTGAAAAAAAGTCTTGATGCATTGGTGAATTTAAGTGCAGGAACGGCGTGGCAAGTTCTAGCCTTAGATCCAGCAGTTGATTTGATTTATAAAGAAGCACATGAAAAAGTAAAACAAGCTATTCAAGAACAACCAAACTATGTGAATGAATATATCAGTTTTCTTTCAGTGGCTAGATATCTTGAGCGAATTGGGGATCTTGCAAGTAATATTGCAGAAGATGTAATTTATCTGATTGAAGGGGAGATTGTAAGACATATGCCGTTAAGTGAGGCATTGTCGAAGATTGATGAACAGTAAAAACAAAAAAAGGGCAATCTATGCCCTTTTTTTATTAGAAATTATTTAATTGCCTTTAAAACTTGTCCCATCCTTGAGTTAATATCTTCTAACTGGGGACTTAATATACTCATCATATCACGTTTGACTTGCGATAATCGATCTTCCATTTGAGATGAAGTTGCAGTCTTAGTAACTTTTCCTAGTATTTCGCTTTGGTTGCCTTCTAGTGTATTAATATACTTCTCAAACTCTCTAATTTTTGCTTCTAATGATTTTTGCCCACGCAGAATATCTTGGACTTTTTTTTCTAATTCAACATTACTCGCTTCCATTTTTATAAAATATTGTTCAAGCGAAGCAGGTTCTATTGTTTCAAATGTAATTGTTTTTTTTTCAATAGCCATATTTAACTGGGGAAAAATCATTAATTTTAAAAAAACACGATAAAAAAGCAACGCTCAATTATTTTATATAAAAAATTCCATTTAAATAGAAAATAAAATTTAAAAATAAGAGATGAACATTATTTTGATGAAAACAGTGTTTTTTAAAAAGTAATGTAAAATACTAATAAGACTTAATTTTTTAGAAAAAAACGATCTAATTGATAAGTATGATAAGAGCAAAATTTTCATTTTCTTTCAAGGTCATTCTTGTGCTTTATTTTTTTAGTTAAAAAATTGATACAGTTGCAATTACCTAATGTTTCACATTTTTGAACTCTCCTCCACCTAAAGGAAGAGGATTCTTGGTTTAAACTCAAGTAGTTAGCTTAGTTCTTCCACAAGCATTTAAAACGGTTAGACCAGCCGCTAATATATTAAGTGCTGCATTCAAATCAGCATTGATTCTGAAGTCACACTTTTTACAA
>JBNMNM010000136.1:0-7535 GCA_051275585.1 bacterium
ATTTGTTTTTTGAAGACCTTGACCTCAATAAAATGAAAAAGTCTTGGGGTAGAAAGATTTCCGATCTTGGTTTTAGTGAATTTCTTTTAATCCTTGAACATCAAGCTAAAAAAGCAGGTGCAGTTGTACACAAAATAGATCGTTTCTTCCCATCAACTAAGCAATGCAACGAGTGTAAAAAGTTAAATCATGCAATCACTTTGCTTGATCGAACATGGACTTGTGAGTGTGGTGTTTTTCACCATCGGGATAAAACGGCATCAATTAATATTCACATGGAAGGGTTAACTTCCATTGGGCTAGGCTGAGTTAGACCACTAGTAATAGTGGCTTTGGCTGTTCAATCCCAGAATCCCCCTAATTTATTGGGGGGAGTTTTTCAACATATTCCTTTATGAAGTCTTTACTTTAATTCAAAATTACTAATGAAAACTACCTTTTATAACAAAGAACAACCTATTTTTAGTTGCCAATGGATTGTTAGCCCTAAATATGACCTATTCTTTTTTATTGGAAGTTGTGTTTTCAGTTTCCTTTTTCTTGGAGTATATTATCTTCTCAATCGTTTTGGAATTACGTTGAATGGAGATTCAATTTTATTAACTTATTTTCTTTTCTCTGCGTTGTTTGATCATCCCCACATCTTTCAAACTTTTTCTAGAACTCACTTTGATCAAAAAGAATTTCAGAAACGCCGTTATCTCTATACTGTCGGATTAAGTGGTTTTATATTACTCGTTTTTTTTCTGACTAACTTAGGCTATGTGAAAGAATTAGTTATTTTTACCGCTCTTTTCGGTTCGTGGCATGTCATCCGACAACATGCAGGATTTATTAATGCTTATAAAAGCCTTAATAATGATCAGGAACCGATTGATAATTGGATTGATTCCATCACTTTTTATACAGGAATTCTTTCTGCTTATTGTCATGATTATTCTGGAATCGAGAAACCTACTACAATTTATGGAAATCTAAAAGTTCAATTTCCTAGTTTACCTGATGGTACAGGGGTCTTCATTTGGAAAATTTTCTTAGTATCGTTGTGCTTTTTTATCATTCGTCAATTTTGGAGAGTGAAAGAAAAAAAGCCAATTAATCTGCCTAAGATTTTGATGATGTGCTCAGCCGTGTTTACTCATCTCTTTTTATTTTTCTTTTTCTCAGCGGCATTTTTACTCGCTGAAGCTTTAGAAACAGCCCACCATACAGTTCAATATCAAGGCTGGATGATGCATTATCAAAAAAAACGGTTTCCAAATATTAAAAGGGTGGCTTTAAAGTGGACATTAGTGGCTCTACTTTATGGTATTATTGTAGGAGTTATTGAAGTTTACAGTTTGTTAAATCATCAATGGGCAATGTGGGTAATGGTTCCTTTTTATGCTCTTATTTTGTTCCACTATTACATTGATGGCAAAATTTGGAAGTTTCGTAATGATCCTGAACTACAAAAGACAATGTTTCAAAAAAAAATTTGATTTTATAATTCTAGCGTCTAAAGATAGAAGAACTAATCTAGCACTTTCTTAGTCTAAAAATTATGCGTTGCTTATTCTTTCTAGCTTTATCATTTTTCCTTTTTTCCTGTAGTTCATCTACAGAACGTGCTCAAGCTTGTAGTCAAGGTTATTGGTGGCTTGCTGATTGTTCTTCATCAGGTTCAAGTTATTCTAGATCGAACTCTTCTTCTAAAGCTAGAGCCACATCTCGCACTAAAAATAGAAATTCTCACCGAGAACTACTTTTAAAAGTTAAGAAAATTCGAAAGGATAGTATACAAAATTTAAGAGAACAACAAAGTGAGGCTAGGGAAAAATCTGAACGTTACCGTTGGAGAAGATAATATTCACTTGAAGAGGAATAATGGCCAGTGAACTACCTGAAGGATTTGAGTCTAGTCATCCAACAAATCTTTTTTATCGAGGGTCTGGAATTCCTGCGAAAGATCACTTGCAAGATGGAATATTTGATTTTGACTGTCCTGCCTGCAAAACGATTGAATCAGTGATTGTTCTTTCCTCAGAATGGGGAGTCTCTTTGCAAAATGGTGATGCCAGTGGAAAATTTACAGCACGATGTGATCATTGTGGGGAAATTTTCTATGGTCGTTTTGAAGACTGAATTTATAGAGTAATTACCACTTTTTCTCAAATCTTAAAATACCATCCCATCCATCTTTAGGTGGATTATCTTTTAATTGCGAACAACGCTGAATATACATTTTGGCTAAATACTCATCTGGATAGATTTGTAGGCATGCATGGAAAAAATGCATCGCATCTGTCCAATACTGTTTATGATATAAGGCTAAGCCCTCTTGAAAACAAGATAAACTTCGACTCTTTTTCTTTCGGATTTCTTCTAGATCAGCATTAAATACTTCATAAATATGAACAGGATTTACCTTTCCTTTGACACTAACATAATCAATTTCTCTCACTAAGATTTCTTTATTATGTTTAATTTGTTCATAAGTATCTTCTGAAATAATAATCTTGTTTTGATAAAACTTCGTTAGGCCTTCAAGCCTAGAAGCAAGGTTAACAACATCACCTAATACTGTTGACTCCATACGCTCTTCTGTACCAACAGTTCCAATTACAACAGTTCCTGTATGAATCCCAATTCCATTGGTAATAGGAGGATAACCACTAATATGTCGATGTTGATTATAATTCATCAACTCTTTCTGCATATCAATTGCGGAAAGTACAGAGTTTTGACCTGCATTTACAAACTCTGTTGTTCCAGAATCATCAAATAAAGCCATAATGGCATCACCAATAAACTTATCAATAAACCCATGATGTTGATGAATTGGAAAACTCATTCGTTTAAAATAAGAATTCAAGAAATTTAAAACTTCTTGTGGACTCATCATTTCAGCAATATTTGAAAAAGAACGAATATCTGAAAAAAGAACACTTACTTTATCACTTTCAGCACGACCAAACTCAATATTTTCTACACCTTCTGCTGAAATATGATTAATAAATTGCCGAGAAACAAATTTTTCAAAAGTTTGATTTAACTTTGCTACCCTTTTTGATTCTTCTAACTGTAAAATAAGAGCATCTTCTTTTTCCTTTTTCATCAAGTTCATTTGATCAGCAAGAGCAAATGAAAGAAGAACTACTTCAATTGCAGAACCTATTTGTAATCCATACTCAGTAATAAAATTATCTTCAAGAATCCCCTAGTGCCTTTAAATTCCGTAAAAACACTCCTGCAAATAAAAAAAACCATGCAAGCATAAAAAAACGAGCAGGAACATATGGCTCTTTGGTATTTCCCGTGGTCTTTTCATATTATTTTAAATGAATAAAATAATTTACTGTAATAACAGTAGATTAATCGATACAAAAAACTAAAATATGTCCATTTTCAGTAAAGACCACGGGAAATACTTTTAAAGACTGTAGTTAAATTACCATCAGCAATATTATTTGTTAATTCTAAGATTTGATTTGGATCTGTTCCTAAAACTCTAAAAATACTTCTTTGCACAAAATAAGTCAGAAACAATGCAGGAATTAATGCAATTAAACCACTTAATACTCGATGATCCAGTTTTTAAAAATTCAATAGAGCCTGTTTTTTGATTCAAAAAATATACTGATTTTAATGGATTTATGGAAAACTAATTATATAATAAATCCAAAGAACTAATAATATATTTTATTTGAAATTGTATAAATCATTGTGAGCGTTTCTTTTTCTTAAAAAATACATCGTTATTTAAATAGACTTTTAAAAATAAAAGCCATAACTAGTCTTGTGCCATAAGGCTTTATAAAAAACTGGATCATCAAGTATAAGTTATTTTTCAGCTGTTCCTACGTTTAAATTAATTCAATCACATATTTTTATTATGAAATATTTAATTAAATTGGTTACCCTACTTTTTGTTATAATTGCTCCCTTAAGTAGTTTTGCCTTTGAAAAAATTGGAGTTCCTGACAAATCTACCATCGAATATCCAGATGAGGATGCTCCATCAAAAGAGCTAGTACAACTTGGAAAAATGTTATTTTTTGATACTCGGTTATCAGTAAATAATAAGCAATCCTGTGCGACTTGCCATAACCCTGACCTTGGTTTAGGAGAAGGAAAAGCCGCTGGAATTGGAACTATGGGGGGGAAATTAGGCCGAAATACTCCTCATATTTATAACTTGGCATGGAATGTTGTTTTCTTTTGGGATGGTCGATCAAAAAGTCTTGAGGATCAAGCATTAGGACCTATTCAAGCTGCTGGTGAAATGAATATGTCTTTAAAACGTCTTATTCCAAAACTAAAAAGAGTTCCTTACTATAAAAGACGATTTAAAGCACTTTTTCCTAAAAAAGGATTAACCTCTAAGAATTTAGCGAAAGCAATTGCTGCTTTTGAAAGATCGATTATTATTGATAATACTCCTTTTGACCGCTATATGAAGGGTGATATTGCAGCAATGAGTCCAGCAGCAATTCGAGGTATGAAACTATTTGAAGGAAAAGCACGCTGTGTGTTATGTCATGGTGGTGCAAACTTTACTGATAATGGTTTTCATAATATTGGTATTGGTGGTAGAGACCTCGGAAGAAGCAAAATCCAAAAAGGAGCAGCAAATCGTGGAGCTTTTAAAACTCCAGGATTACGAAACGTATTATTCACGGCTCCATACATGCACAACGGTTCAATGGGTTCTTTAGAAGAGGTAATTCGTCACTATAATAAAGGTGGGAAAAAAGTTAGAGGATTAGATTCTTTAATGAAACCTCTTAGTTTAACAGAGAAACAAATTTTTGACCTGATTGCATTTCTAGGAAGTATTAATGAAGCTAAGACAATTAAACGTCCACAACTTCCATAACCCCTACCTCTTTTATTATTAAAAAAATGAATCATCCTGCTTATAAAAGCAGGATGTATTAGATGGATAAGAACATTATGCAAAAAAGATCACAAATTGGAGCTATATTGTTAGCTTTTCTATTTTTACTGATTTCTACATCAATTCAGGCAGGAACTCTAACAGGAAAGTTTTCCTTTAAAAAAAGGGCTCCTCGTGGAGTGTTAATATACTTTTCAGAAGATCGGAGTTTAAAAGTAGCTGGAGTGGTTGATCAGTTAAATACTAATTTTAAACAATCGATTGTGATTAGTTCAAAAGGTAGTAAGGTTGTTTTTAAAAACTCAGACTCAATAAATCATAATATCTATGCTAATGACCGTGAGGCAAAAGTTAATTTTGATATTGGACTAGCTCCACCACAATCAACGTTCCAAAAAAAAGTCACTTGGAATAATGGAAAATTAGTAAGAATTAGTTGCAAGATTCATCCTAAAATGAGGGCTTGGGTTGCATCAATTTCTAGCAAATACAGCACAACGATTACATTCCAACGAAAGCAAAAAAGAGCTTCTTTTATAATTTCTAATATTCCAGACCATTTATCAAAAGTTATAGTATGGATGCCAGGATACTCCCCTATAGAAATTGCAATTAAAAAAGGAGATACCCAAAAAATTACGTTGCGTAAAAAAAGAAAAAAAAAGAAAAAACGAGGTACTTTAACTTTAACTCGATCATAGCCCTCCACAACACCTTACTGTTCAAAACATAATCTTAAAAAATCAGATTATGTAATCATCTTTTTTAAGAAAATAATATGAAAAAACTAATCCTCATTTTTTGCCTTCTGGCTTTGTTTCCATTACAAAATACGATCGCAGGTGGAAATCAATTAGGAGTTTGGGATGCGAGCAAACCTTCTACATTTAAAATTCCGAAAAAATTCTCACCTCTATTAAAAAATTATCGAAAAAATTGGATTCGCCTAACAGGGTTAGAAAAATCAGGACTACATTGGAATCAGGGTGTTGTAATTTACATCAATAAAAACTACAAAACTTTTGTAAACAACTATATTGGATATTTGAAGTCTTTGGAAGGTCTTGATGATGAGGAATGTGAGGAAGATGATGAAGAAGAATGTGACTCTCCTTTTCTTATGTACGCTAAAGGAACCGTTATTTTAAAAGAAAACTATCTTTTAAATAAAGGAGTTCCTGTAAAAGCATTAACTGCTACAGTTATGATTAAGCATAAAAAATCTTATGATCTTAAGCTGGGTGGTTGGCAATTCTTACAATTTGACCAAAAAGGAACTATTTTAGTGAATGGAAAAAGTACAAACACTACAGTAGCAAAAGCCTGTTCTGATTGTCACAAAAATATGAATTCTCGTGACTATGTTTTCTCAACATTTTACAAACCTAAAAAAACTAAAAAAACTAAATAAGCAGAAAAACAGAAAAACAGAAAAACAGAAAAACAGAAAAACAGAAAAACAGAAAAATCATTTTCTTTTTACCTACGTATAGGTATCCAGAAAAGTTTCTTCCATTGGTCTAATTTTTGCCAATTGGCTTTGTCAGCCGTTTTATCCTGAAAAATCTTAACGTTAGCACTAGATTGCACCATTGGAAGAAACTTTTCTGGATACCTATACTTTAAATAGTTTTAGATTCTAAAGTATTTTTTGGAACAAAAAAGTTGCACATATTCTTTGTGGATAAATAAAACAAAGCTTTTTTTACAAATAATTGCATTTTTTTACATAACAAACACTTGTAAATTTCCGATATTTCGAAATGTTTAATACCATTAAAGCTAGGTTGCTTCTTTTATTATCTTTTTTGCTGATATTCACAATTTTTATTAACCTCGTTACTACCAAATGGATTGTAGAGAAATCTCAAAAAGAAAGTGCTTTTGATTCTTTAAAAAGAACAGAACAAGTAGTTCGAACTCTAATTGGAGCTCAAAATTCAAACCTACTCAATCAGTCTAAATTAGTTGGGATTCTTCCTATTCTAACTACTGTTGTTGAAAACGGAGATAAAGCTACTATTTTACATAGTGCAAGACAGTATCAGCAACAGCTAAAACTCCCTATTTTTGATATTCTTGATGATGAAGGTGATTTATTAGTTAGTGTTAAAAAGAATTTTTCATTAACTTCAAGTTCACAACGTTCCTATTTAATTAATAAAGCTTTAGAAGAAGGAAAAGTTCAAACCTCTTTGATTATTCGACAAAATCGATTATCTTTGATTGCCGTAGCTCCAGTTGGATTACCTGAAGAACCTACAGGAGCCTTACTTATAGGCACCTATTTAGATAATCGGTTTTCAAAGAAGATTCAGCAACTGACAAAAGCTCATATTTCATTTCTGATTGGAGATCATATTACTGGTTCTTCATTAACTCAGAAAAATCAGACGGTTTTACTAAAAAAACTAAACACATTAATTCCAAATTTTAAAAAAAGTCACAAAGGATTTATCAAAAATACAGAAACACATCTTATTTGGGGAAAAGCTTTAAAAGGAATTAATGGAAAAATTATTGGAAAAATCATCATTCAATTTTCCTTAGAAGAAAGTAAAAGAATCTTAGCCAAACTTCGTGTCTTAACCTTTCTTGTTGGTGGGATTATTTTTTGTATTGTAATGATGATTAGTTTTGTTTTTACTTTAAAAGT
>JBNMNM010000137.1:0-7488 GCA_051275585.1 bacterium
TGTTTAATCAGTGTATAAGTACGATGAGAAATTAAAATTTGATCAGGTTCAGCATTGGTTTCCAAACGACTCGCTAAATTTACTTGTCCACCAATAATGGTATAATCCAGTCGACTTTCAGAACCAAAATTACCAACAGTACAATATCCTGTATTGATGCCAATGCGAATGTGAAGGGGAACATCAACTCCTTTTGTAATCCATTCAGAACGAAGTTCTTCCATTCTTTTTCTCATCTCAATTGCCATTCTAGCACAAGTTAGTGCATCTTCCTGCATTCCTTTCGTTTCAGGATCACCAAAAAAAATCATAATGGCATCCCCTATAAACTTATCAAGTGTTCCCCCATACTTTAGTGCAATCTCTGACATTTCATTGAGATATTGGTTTAATAGTTCAGTCAGAGCTTCTGACTCCATGCTATCAGTCAAACTTGTAAATCCCTGTATATCACTAAAAAAAATAGTCAGTTCTTTTCGGTAAGATTCTAATTTAACATCTTTTTTTCCAGAAAAAATTGAATCATACACTTGCGGTGATAAATACTTAGAAAGTTTAGATGATAGATTTTCTAAAAGTTGTTCTTTGGCATGAAGTTCCAAATGAGTTTTAACTCTAGATAACACTTCTTCAAACTTAAATGGCTTGGTTATATAATCGACTCCTCCTACAGAAAACCCTTTAATTTTATCCTCAGTATCATCCAAAGCACTAATGAATAAAACAGGAATTGATGCTGTTTCTGGTTGTTCTTTAAGCTTTTTACAAACTTCATACCCATTCATATCAGGCATATTAACATCAAGAAGGATGAGGTCTGGAGGTGAAGCCTGAACAACAGTCAAAGCCATCTTTCCATTGGTGACCCCCCGAACTTTATAGCCTTGGTCTTTTAGTAATTTTGTCAAAAGAAGTAAATTTGCCGAAGTATCATCTACGGCTAAAATAGTGTATGTGGAAGTTAAGTTTTCACCCATTGTAATTTTTGGGAATATTAAGAAGGATAAAGTGTTTCTGCCCAATGTATAATAGATTCATATTGAAATTGTTCTTCCAATTGTTTTAAAGTAGTTGCCAAATTTTGATGATTATTTTGGATTTGATCAATTAACTCGTAAATTAATTCAGAGTCGGCCATTTTTGCTGCTTGGATAAGCTGATTTAACCAGTTTGGTGGTAAATCTTGTATATTTTTATATTTTAAAAGTTCTTGTTTTGGAAAGATTTTTTCCTCTTGTGGTTCTTCTTCATATTGAAATTGAGCACCTAAATGTTGGGTCATTTTATTCAATAAATCCTGTTCTTTAAAAGGTTTTTGTAAAAAATCATCACAACCAGATTCAAAAATAGTTCCTCGATCTTCCTCAAAAACACTTGCAGTTAAAGCAATAACTACGGTGTTTTGATCCTGTAGAGAAGCTTTAATTTTTTTTGTTGCTTCATAACCATTCATTACAGGCATACGCATATCCATCCAAATTAAATGAGGATTCCAACTCTGATGAGTTTCTACGGCTTCCAATCCATTCGAGGCTGAATCCACATCAAATCCTAAAGACTGTAATTGCTTAACTAGAATTTTTCTACTTTCATCATGATCCTCTACAACTAAAATCCGAAATGGATTTTGATTTGGCTCTAAACCAATTACTTTTTGCAACTTTTGAGGGAAAGAAAAATCTGTATCATTTGTTATTTTGATTGGTAAATCAAAACGAAAACAACTTCCTTTTTGGCGTTCACTTTGAACCGTTAACTCTCCATCCATTAAAGTTACAAACTGTTTACTAATGGTTAACCCTAACCCTGTTCCTACTTGCTCTTTTTGATTTCCTGAAGTTTGCATAAATGCTTTAAAAACATATTCAATTTCATCAAAAGCAATTCCTTGACCAGTATCTTCTACTTCAAATAATAACCGTGATTCTTGTTCAGGATCAGAAGTTGATGCTGTATATAAATTACTCACTCGCAAACAAACATGTCCTTTTTGAGTAAATTTGATTGCATTACCTAATAAATTAATTAGCACTTGCCTTAATTTTTTTTCATCAGTCTGAATATATTGGGGAACATTGAGTTGTTGATCTAAAATTAACTTTAAACCTTTATCTTCACTTCGAAGCTTAAACATCTCGTATAAGTTTTTTAGCATTTCATGAAAGTCAAAAGAAGTTTTTGTTATCGTAATTTTTCCTGACTCAATTTTTGACATTTCCAACACATCATTAATCAGAGTTAGTAGATGTTCTCCACTTCGACTTATCACTTGTAAAATATCTTTTTGTTCTGGAAGAATTTTTACATCTCTATCCATTAATTGAGCCGCACTCAAGATACCACTCAATGGAGTTCTTAGCTCATGACTCATATTTGATAGAAAAACAGATTTTGCTTGGTTAGCAGACTCAGCTACATGTTGAGCCGATTCAGCAGACTCTTTTTCTAAAGCCAACTGCTGAGATAATGATTCTAACTCCTTGGTTCTTTCTTTAACTTTTTCTTCAAGACTTAAATTGAGATGTTGGAGTTGACTGGAGGACACATATAACTTTTGGATCATCTGATTAAATGCTTCCTCTAAAATCTTTAACTCATTATGACCTGATGTTTTTACATCAATTGTCAAAGACTCTAGATTATCAAGATTTACCTGTTCAGCAGCAGTTGTCAAAATATTTAAAGGACGACTAAGTAAAATACGCCCTACCCATAAAAAAATAATCCATAATGCAAGAGTCTTTAGAAATGCATTAATGATAATAAACATCAAACCATATTGAATTCGTTGCCAAACCACATTTCGACTAGAGTATAAGGTAATATGTCCAATAGGAATATGACTTCTAACACGGTTTTGATAATAAAGAGGGGCACTATATTGAAACATTCCAGATAATGATGGAATGTTTATTTTATTTTTTGAATTTACTTTTATAACTTTTCCTTTTTTTACAATAAAACCAGAAAATAAATCTCCAATTACATCAGCTTTTACTTTTACACCAACAATAAAAGGGATTCGCTCGATTCCTTGAACCAAAGAATGAAGTTGCTTTTTATTTCCTGTCCAAATCGCTCTGGAAAGTCCTAATTCAAAAGTTGCTTGAGAGGCATTCATATCCTGAACAATCGTATCTTTTTCTGAATAATATTCAGCAAAAATATGACTCATGGTTAAGATAATGGTCACAAAAAGATAAATAGAAAATACAACGGTTAACAATTTTGTAGTAATGGAATTTTTAAGTTTTACTCTTGATACAAAATTCATACATCCCCTTGAGCTTCATTTTCAACGATAACGCTTGTAAATAGCTTCAATAGTTCCATCATTTCGCATTTTTTGAAGAGCTTTATTCAAAGTATCAATTATAGTGTTTGAAACTGATTTATTAAATGCAATATACATAACCGTTTTTTTGAATATAAATACTTCTTCCAACCCTCTAACACCTTCTTGCTTTGCTAGATAAGGCCCTGAACGTCGTCCTGTAGCCCAAATATCAATACGATCTTTAAAAATTAGAAGCGCATTATAATGATCTGCAATGGCTAAATTTAATTTAAATCCTTCACTTTTTAGATAAAGAGCCAATGCATCTCCTTCATAACCACCAACTCGATATTTTTTAGCATCTTCCAAAGATCGGAGTTTGATTTTCTTTTCTTTTTTAGCAAAAAATGCCCAATCATTTTCTACAAGAGGGCCTACCCACTTAAATAGTTTTTCTCTAGCAGGTGTTCTTGTTGTTGAAAATACTCCATAATTTTGTTTATTCTGAGCTAACCAATATGCTCTCTGCCAAGGATAAAGTTTTAAGGTATAACTAGTTTTTGTTCGTCTAAAAAGCTCTTGTACAATTTTTGTAGAAATCCCTGTAATTTTGGCTTCTTTTGCTGAATCACTTGCATCTGCACTTAAATTAAAAGGGGGGTAATTTTCAGTAGTCAAATGTAGTGTTTGTCCAAAAAGAAAGCTTGAAAAAGTACAAAAAATAAAAGTTAATAACAAGTCACGTATAAACATTTTTTATCCTTATTTATAAGAGTTCTCTAACGATACTGTTTATCAATAATTTTAATGGTTCCATCATTTTTCATCTGTTGAAGAATTCTATTCAATTTCTTAATCAATTTAGATGAAGTCCTTTTATTAAAGGCAATTGATAGAGTTTTTTTATTAAACATAAAAACTTCTTCCAATCCAAGTACTCTCTTTTTATAGGCATAGTAAGATCCTAAACGATGACCTGTTGCCCAAAGATCAATACGGTTTTTAGAAATTAGATATACATTGATATGGTCTGCAACTGATAATTCCAAATGGAATCCTTTTTGTTTCAAATAAATTGCAGTGGCATCACCTGCATACCCTCCAATTCGGTATTTCTTAGCATCATCTAAAGATTTAATTTTGATGTTTTTTTCTTTTTTAGCAAAAAAAACCCACCGATTTTCTCCTAATGGCCCTACCCATTTAAATAATTTTTCTCTTTCTGCTGTGCGAGTTGTTGAGTATACACCATGATTAATTTTATTTTCAGCCATCCAATAAGCCCGTTTCCAAGGATAGAGTTGAATAGTATATTTAATCTTAGCTCGCTTGAAAAGTTTTTGAATGATCTCTGTAGAAATTCCAATAATTTTACTTTCTTTTACAGAGTCACTTCCATCAAGACTCATATTAAAAGGAGGATAATTTTCTGTAACTAAATGTAAAGTTTCTCCATAAACTATTCCTAAAGTTAAAAAGAACACAATATTTAGAAAAAAACATCTGTATTTGTTCATTACTGTCCTTTCCTTTAGAATTATGTATCTAGTTAACGTTCAAAATTACAAGGTTGAATGTTACTCCAATTTAGTTTCTTTTAATAAATTACTTAAGACTTTTATAAGATGTACTTTTTCTTTTTTTGGAATTTTCTCAAAATCAAAAAAGAACGAAAAGCCTTCTCCTTTATTTTCTAAGGTTTTATTTTTAAGAGATAATAAATCATTCTTTACCTCTTTAGGTAAAGAAACAGCTTCATATAATTGAACAGGATGAGCTATTCCTTTAACCGATTTGGAATCACCTTTTTTACAATAAACGGCTTCTTTTACTAATGCATGAGTTTCATGAGAAATTAAAATCTGATCATTTTTGGCATAATTTTCTATTTGATGAGCAAGATTAACTTCTCCTCCAATAACAGTGTAACTCATACGATCTTCAGACCCAAAATTTCCAACAGTACAATACCCTGTATTAATTCCTATCCGAATTCTTAGCAGTTTAGATATTCCATAAAAATCCCATTTTTTTCTTAACTCAACCATCATATTTTGCATTTCAATGGCCATTTTGACACAAGAGATTGCATTATTTTGTGTTCCTTGATCAGTTGATTCATCAAAGAAAATAACAATTGAATCACCAACAAATCGATCAACAATAGCTCCATGAACCTGTGCAATACTAGACATATAATTAAAATAATCGTTTAAAACTTGAGTAAGTGCTTCAGATTCCATTGTATCTGTAATTTCATTAAAATCTGATATTCTTGAAAACAAAACTGTTATTTTTTTACGATAAGATTCTAATTTAACATCTTGTCCTCCTGACAAAATAGATTCACATACTTGAGGAGGTAAGTATTTAGAAAGTTTGCTTGATAAATTCTCTAATTCTTGATTTTTTGTCTCCAATATTTGATATGCTTCTTTCTTTTGCTGTTCTTCATTTTTGAGTTTTTGAAAATAATCCTGAACCTGTTGATTGGCTTGTAGTATATTTTCTTTTTCTTTTACAAACTTTAGTGCAACCCGATTATAGCCTTCTGCAATTTGTCCAACTTCGGTATGAGGCTCTACAGTTACAGCTTGAGAAAAATCTCCACTCTCTCGATGTTCCTCCATTTCTGTAAGTAACTCTAGCAATGCGGAACTGGCTCCATGTTCAGAAATATTTAATCCAATAAGCTCCTCTTTAAGAGAAACTCGTAAGGAAAAATAACGATTAATCAACCATAAAAGGATAAAACTAAGACCAAAAGACCAAAGAAAACATGCCCCTACCCCAACGGCTTGAATCATAAGTTGTTCCCATCGTCCTCTACCTCCTCCCCAAGCCGTTGGATTTCCTAATAAAGCAACTGCAAGTGTTCCCCAAACTCCACCTCCACAATGAACGGAAACTGCACCAACAACATCATCTATTTTAAATCTTTCTAAAAGGTGTGTGACTCCAAAACAAATAAGACTCCCTACAATACCGATTATTCCAGACAGAAGTGGAGTCATAATATGACACGATGCCGTAATTGAAACTAACCCTGCAAGACACCCATTAATAATGTGTTTTATTTTAAATTGATGGAATCGATTCCAAGACAAAATAATCCCTGTAACCCCTCCGAGAACAGCAGACATGGAAGTATTCACTAAAATCAATGGAATATTTTTGGAAACACTAAAAGTACTTCCTCCATTAAATCCAAACCACCCAAACCATAAAAGAAATACTCCTAAAGTAGACATTGGTAAGTTATGCCCTGCAATAGATTGTTTTTCTGTAAATCTACCTAAACGTGGACCAATTAAAATGATTGCAGCTAAAGCTACCCATCCTCCTGTTGAATGCACTACAGTAGAGCCTGCAAAATCAATAAATCCGATTTTGGCTAGCCAACCTGTCATAACTTGACTCTCTGTTCCCCCCCAAATCCAATGCCCTATAACTGGATAGATAAAAGCAGAAACAATAATAGCAATGAGCAAGTAACCTGCAAACTTCATTCGTTCTGCAACAGCACCAGAAATAATGGTTGTTGCTGTTCCACAAAAAACAAGTTGAAAAAGGAAAAAAGCTAAAAGCCGAGGAGAAGAATCATTGCCTACAAAAAATCCTGAGACTCCAATCCAACCTCCATAGCTATCACCAAACATAAGGGCAAAACCAAACATCCAAAAAATTAAGGAAACTACACAAAAATCAGCTAAGTTTTTTATGGCAACATTAATACTATTTTTAGACCGAACTAATCCACTCTCCAAGCAACAGAAACCTGCTTGCATGACGATAACGAGACCAGTACAAATCAATATCCATATAATATCTAATGTTCCATTAATTGATGTTGCCATTTTCTATACCCCAATTTGCTTTAAAAAATTGGATTTATTTATACATAATAAATACTAAAATCAGAACAGTTTAAAAAATATAATTGAAACTTTCTGTATTTCACACTCTTTGAGAGTAAAAATTTTAAATTATATAAAATAGACAAAAATCAATTACTGTGACGAGAAAAAGGAAGGTTTTGTAAAAGAAAGGGGAAGTACTGCACTAGCTACAATAGTAATAATTGTAGCTGGTTAGGAAGCTTTGCACGAAATGATTTAACCAAATATATATGTCAGGATTAAATCATTTTTCATCAATTACAAGTTCTTTTGCATCATGAATATTAAATTCTGGTTGAAGTACACAGTGAT
>JBNMNM010000138.1:0-7480 GCA_051275585.1 bacterium
ACAAAATATTGAACAGGCTTGCGAGTGGAAAAAGCAAATTGTTATGGCGACCACTGGTTGGGTTGATGAAATGGAGCGAGTTCGTGCAATGATTAAAGAGGCAGGAATTGGAATGGTTTACTCTTCTAATTTCTCTTTAGGAGTAAATATTTTCTTTAAACTCCTTGAAAATGCAGGAAAAATTATCAACCAATTCGATGATTATGACATTATGGCTTATGAATTACATCATAATCGTAAGTTAGATTCACCATCAGGAACAGCAAAAACAATGGGTGATATTCTTCTCAACACAATTGACCGAAAAGATAAACTTGCAGAAGAGAAATTAGACCGAAAAATTGAAGATAATGAACTTCACTTTGCTTCTGTTCGTGGTGGAGATGTTCCAGGAACTCATGTTATCCAATTTGATTCTAGTTTTGATTCCATCGAATTAAAACATACAGCTCGAAATCGTACAGGTTTTGCTTCTGGTTCTATTGTTGCGGCTCAATGGATTGCAGATAAAAAAGGACTTTTTACAGAAGAAGATATGATGCGTCAAATTGTAGGATAGAAAAAAGATCAAAAAAAAACCCTTTAGTTCTGGGAAAACTAAAGGGCGTGGGGAGGTCACATATGAAAAGGGACTTGCTTTCTAATAACTAACAATAACAGTAATAATAATTAATTAATAATAGCTAATAATAAGATTTTACTACGCTGCTTGCACTTCAATATTTCTAGACTTTAGCTCCTCTGCTTTTGGGATTGATAGTTTTAGTACTCCATTTTTAAGTTCTGCTTTAATATTATCTTGTTCAAAATCATTGGATAGATAAAATTCACGCTCATAATCGCTGATTAAATACTCTGAATAAGCTAAACGGTGTCCTTCTGGAAGTTTCCATGAAGTCTTTCCTTTAATCTTTAATACATCCTTATTTATGGTTAGTTTCACATCCTCTAATTTTACGCCTGGCATTTCAGCATAAAGAACAATTCCATCTTGATTTTCTAAAATATCTACTTTTGGAGTTGAAGTTTGTTTGCACGCTTTCATAGTTTGCTCTCTATTCCAAATTAATGTTTTTTTTTAAGTAATGATAATGTAACTAAAATTAATAAATTTAAACCTGTGTAACAGGGATTTCTTTAGGTTGCTCTTTTTCTGACCTTAAAAGTCTGACTTCTAAAAGGCCTTCTTTTAAATTGGCTTGAATTGATTCTTCATCTACTTGAAATGGAATTTCAATTTTTCGTGTAAATTCTTTACTACTTCGTTCTTCCCGAACATATTTCTCACCCTCTTTGACTTCTTTTTTTACAGATCCTGTAATTGTTAAAATTGAATCGTGAAGTTTTAAACTAATTTCTCCTACTTCAATTCCAGGGATAGGAAGTAGAACTAAGCTTTCTTTCTCATTATCATAGATATTTACTTTTGGATAAACTTTCGATTCTTGTTTTAAAAATGGGTTATTCATGAATGTATCAAAATCTTTATTAATTTGATCAAAGCTTAAATTTGAAAAGAACATTGAGTATCTCCCGTTGTATTTTATTTTTTAAATTTATTGTTGAGTTGCCTTCTATATTTCAAACACCATGCCACGTTATATTTAAATAATAATATCAGGTAGTTGTACTTAAAATTTAAATAACTTATAATTTCTCATCAAAAAAAATAATTTAATTTAATAGAACTCGGCCACTATGGCCTAATCTGTATTTTTTGACCGTTTTTACTAGGTCAGTTTTGTTTTTAGTTAGAAAAAAAATAGATCAACATCATTAATTTCAAATAGTTACTCTAGGCCATCATGACCTATCAGGTAAAATTTTAAAAAAGGCATTCCATTTTAAATAGTCTTGGCAAGCTGAATGATACCATTTATAGTACTCTTACATTATGTAAGTGCTTACTTTACATTTAATACAACTACAGAATCAAAAGGGTTTTATGAAACGAGTTGCTATTGTAGCCGCAAAACGAACTGCACTTGGTGCATTTCAAGGACAATTCGCATCTGTTCCTGCTCCTCAGTTAGCTTCTTTTCCAATCAAAGCATGTCTTGAACAAGCTGGATTAAAAGGTGAGCAAATTGATGAAGCATTTATGGGAAATGTTTTAAGTGCTGGAGTTGGACAAGCACCAGCTCGTCAGGCAGTTCTTGCGGCAGGGCTTCCAAAATCAGTAATTACCTCAACTGTAAACAAAGTTTGTGGATCTGGTATGAAAACAATGATGATGGGAGCTGATGCGATCAACGCTGGTTCTGCTGACATTGTGATTGCAGGTGGAATGGAGTCAATGAGTAATGCTCCTTATCTTCTTCCAAAAGCTCGAACTGGTTACCGAATGGGAAATCAACAAGTAGTTGATGGAATGGTTCATGATGGACTATGGGATCCGTACGGAAATGTTCACATGGGAAATGGTGGTGAACTTTGTGCTGAGAAATATGGTTTCACTCGTGAAGATCAAGATGAGTTTGCTTTAGAAAGTTTAAAGCGAGCAAGTGTTGCAATCGAAACTGGTGCATTCAACGAAGAAATTACTCCTGTAACTGTAGAGTCTAGAAAAGGATCAAAAACTTTTTCTGTTGATGAACAACCAGGATTAGCTCGACCAGACAAAATTCCTGCTCTTCGTCCTGCATTTAAAAAGGATGGAACGGTAACAGCTGCTAATGCATCTTCAATTAATGATGGTGCTGCTGTTGTGATTCTTGCTTCAGAAGAAAAAGTAAAGGAATTAGGATTAACTCCACTAGCTTGGATTACAGGGCAAGCAACGTATGCACATGAGCCAGATTATTTTACAACAGCTCCTGTTTATGCAATGCAAAAACTACTTAAGAACATTAAGTTAAAAGCAAGTGATATTGATCTTTGGGAAGTAAATGAGGCTTTTGCTGTAGTTACTATGGCTGCAACAAAAGAACTTAAGCTTGATCCTGAAACAGTAAATGTAAATGGTGGAGCAACTGCTCTTGGTCATCCGATTGGATGTAGTGGAACTCGTGTTTTAGTTACCTTGCTTTATGCAATGAAACAACAAGACAAAAAACGAGGAATTGCATCTCTTTGTATTGGTGGTGGTGAAGGAATTGCTCTTTCAATTGAGCTTCCATAAGGAATGATTTTCACTAAGGAATTAGTGAAGATTTTTGATGAAATAAAAAAGGCACTTAATTATCTTAAGTGCCTTTTTTTTGACTTATTCTTTTACATGATCAATTTTTTGATCTTGATCACTTGTATTTACATTCTTTTTCTTCTTCCAAAAAGAAATATTCCAAGCTTTCCATAATCCATTCGTATTATAACAATCCCAACACCAACGTAACCACGCCAGTAGTGAAAACGCCATCCACAATGCCCATGCTAACATTGCAAGACGATACACTAGAATAGGTACAGATAAAAACCATGCTGTTGGTAATATATTATTTGAGTGATCTTGATACCAATAAAGGTAACCACTATACGAACCATTTCCTTGAATACTCATGGTTGGCCCACCTAGTAGACCTTCATGAATGGTTGCATAGAAACCACTAAATGCAATTACAGTCAAAATAGTTAGAGCAATTTGGGTAAAATTAAAAACATATCCTTTTGTATCTTCAGAAAGTGTTTTTCTCCATCCCATTGCAATCAACCAAACTGCTACAGCCGCAAATCCCAAAAAGCTTACATTTCCTAAACCAAGAGCAAGGATAATCCAATGTCTTGCTTTAAGTGGTGTTGATTTAATCCGCCCCATAAAAAAGGCAATAGTTAACAACAAAAGCAATTGTCCCCAAAATAGAACAGCAGGCCCTAATCGAGGTCCACCTGCCCATAAAAGCCAACGATCACGAGGAACATTTACTTTAATTTTTGTATTTACATTAGGAATTCCTAAATTCACTTTTGGAGTTGTAAATAGTAGTGAAATTCCTTTTCGTTGTACCCATTTAATCACCACTTTTTGTGATTGAGGCAAAATAGGCAATATAACAGATGAACCTTTTTGTTGAATTGATTGAACTCTACCTCGAATCCGAACACTCTTAACCTTCGCTCCCTTTGGTAGTGTCACTTTATGACGAGTTCCAAGACTGCTTCGGATTTGAAAGTTTAGTGTTGCATTTAAAAGATTCTTACCAACTGATAGAGTTAACTGGCTTTGATCAATTGTTAATGTTTGCCCTACAATTGCTTTCGGACGAGAAATGTTTAAAGAAACTTTCTCATTTGGCCACGGCCGCCATTCAGGTAACCACTGTCCAGAAGAATTTTGATGGTGAACTACTGGAATTCCTGTAAATTTTGCTTGCCAAAGAGGGCCAACAAAAACTTTCCAAATTTCAATCCAATCTGTTGTATTTTTTGACTGTAATGAAATTTGATCACTTTTCTTTAATAAAGAATGAATGGTAACTTGTCGCTCTCCTGGTTGAATTGTAACTTCTGCTTTTCCATTTTTAACTCGAATTTTTCCTGTGGTTACAGACTCACCTTCTAAAAGTGGAATTTGTAAAACTAAAGAATTTTCAGATGAAGTCACCCGTGTAATTTTAGTTTCAACATACCAATCTAAACCAAGATAAATTGTTCGTTCAAGTCGAACAAAAGAAGGAAGTTCACTTGGATCAAAAGTTTGTGTTTTTGCTTTCTGTTTTGCTTTTGTTTGTTTTCGAATTCGCTTTAATTGAATTTGTTTTCCATTCATCTTAAAGTTACGAACACCAATCACTTTCCAGCCTTTATTCTTTATTTCTACATAATAGGGCTTGATTGGAAATGTAATTGGAATTGTGGATCGTTCTGTATTTAGAACTCCTGTAAGAACAATTTGATGTCGTCCCTTGGAAAGAGGTACTAGAATAGGGCTACTCTCTCCACCTCTCAAAAACTTTTGACTTACTTTTCCATTAATTAAAACTCGCTCTAACTTCCATCCTTTATTATGAGGAAGTGGAAATGCCACATTGCTAAAAGCATGAGCTTCTAATCGAATTTGAAGTTGTTTCTGAGTACTTGTAATATGAGCTTTTGAAATCAAAGCACAGTTTGGATGACACTGATCATCTTTAAGTACTTTTTTTCGTAACTCTCTCAACATTTCAAGGGATGGTATTTCACCTGCTTGAGCTTGATTTGAGAAAAGTCCAAAACTACTTAAAGCCATCAAGAAAACAAGAAGAGTGGTTGCTTTTTTTACAGCATCTGGCGTTTTCCATTCAGGATAGGTCAAACCATCTTCTTTTCGGTAACGTACTCCAGAAACACAGAACAGAACTAATCCCCAAAGAATTGCATAAGCAAAAAATAAAATTCGGTTTAGCCAAGGAGGAGTCATAAAAAATCGAATTGTTTGTGTGTTATCAACAGGGCCATTCCAAGAAAAAGATACAGTTTTCCACGACCAACGAGGAATTCCTGGGCCAGTTTGTACTTTTGCATTTGGATCAACAATCTTAAGAGATTGAAGTTCGTTCTGTTGTTGCTGTCCCCTTCTAAAGTAACCACCTTTGTCCTGAGATTGTCTTCGTTGTAGTTTCCTTTTAAATTTGGGTTTATATGATTTATTTGAACTTTTCTCTTTAGAACTTCGAACCGCATTTGATGGTTTCGATGGTGCTCTATAGTAGTCTGCCTTAGTGCTATTACTGCCCTTACTATAATTGTTGTAACTGTATGATCGACTTGGTTCTAGTTGTGGATAGAGTCCATACTTAACTTGATTTCCAATAAAAGGAATGACAATAAAAAACAGAATAACAATCGCTCCACCTTTATACAGTTTCATTAATTTACTTAGTTTTCCTTCAGGAAGAACCATCAGTAAACCAGAAGAAACAATAATATGAAGCCAAATCCAACGTGGTGAACCAGCTTCATGAAAAGTTAAGAACAATGTTGCTAGAGCTAGCACTCCCCATTTTGGCCCCCAAATTCGAAAAACAGAGATAAAGATCAAAAACACAAAAAAGAGATCTAATAAAGTCCATTTTTCTAACCATGAACCACTAACAGAGTCAGCTCCTGACATTCCCCAAAACTTCCATCCATGAGGAATTTTTAATTTCCCTGAAACAGAATCAAAAGTACCAAGCCATCCTAAAGCAGGAATTGATCCTGTTTTATTCAAACGACTATCAGCAACTAAACGAAAAGAACGCTTTCGGATTGGTACACCAATACCTTCTGTTTTACTTTTTGTAATCAGTTGATTTTTACCATTTACAGAAGCTCGACCCAATTGAAATGGTTTTTTAATTTCGAGTCTCCATTTTTGATTCATTGTACCAGAAACTTGATCTTGTACAGTAAATCCTTTTCCTGCAAAATCAAGCCAATAGGTTCTTGATAAACGCAGTTGATTTGGAGCTGGAATTTTATTTCCACGCTTAATTTCTTTAATCTTAAATACACTCTTTGGAAGAATAAAATAGGTTGGTAATTTCTTCCATGAAGAGGTAAGAGTTGTTTGCTGTGGATCAATTGGATCTACATTTGTAATGCTTGTTTGCCGAAGATGATTCTTTGCTTCAAAAACCCAAACTTCTTCCTTTGCCCACTTTGGATTGTTTTTAAGCATTTGAAGAGAAAATACAGGCGTAGTTGATCGTGATTGAATCCAAATTTGCCAATTTCCAGGACGGATTTGAACTCGTAACTCTCCATTTGAATCTAACCTAGTAGGAAGCCGACTACTAATCGATAGAGGAATTACACCTTTTAATAATGGTTTTCCTAATTTTACTTCTCTTGCATCACCTGAAACTTTTAGTTGAATATTAGTTGTAATTTTAAGAGGAATTTGATCGCTAATATGTCGAAAAACCTTCATTTCAATTCGGTTTTCAGGAACTTGATCAGTTTTCTTTGAAACTTGGATTTTTCTTTTTAACCAAAGAGTCTGATTTGAATCTAACTCTGGAAATGTGACTTTTTTCCCTTGTAAATTAAGTTGAATAATACTGGTATGCCTTGGAATCACAATGGATTCTGGTAGGTCACTCCAAATAAATTTTCCTGTTATTCGATAAGTTCCTTTTTTTAATAGAACTGTTGGTACAGAATTTCGTTTTGTAACAGGAATTGGCTTTCCATTTGCTTTAATTTCTAGAGGCCAAGAATCTTCATTGCCAAGAAGTGCTACATAATTCTTAGTTAAAACCTCAATGGTTTGAGAAAATGTTCCACCTTTTTGATTTACATTAAGTTTAAGTGGTGATGACCAAACACAATGAAATCGTCTTTGCTGAAAGTTTTTTGGACATTGCTTGTTTTCATGTCCTTTTAAAACCCAAGGAATCCACTTTTTTAACTCTGGCGGAACCCCTTGCGTTGAAATACTTGCAAATGCATTTAAGGTAAGTACGCTATGCAAGAAAAAAATAAAAAGGATGTGTCGAAATAACCTCATGTGTTTCCTCTTAAAAAATGTAAAAAGAAGTAATTCAAATCAGAATCTAACCTAGAATAAAAAAAAGTATAA
>JBNMNM010000139.1:0-7463 GCA_051275585.1 bacterium
GCGGATTCAAGATTATTTTCAGGCAAACTCATTTTTTTGGGGATACTTACTTGAAAGGTTGTTCCTTCCTTCTCTTTGCTTTCACAAAAAATCTTTCCTTTAAAGCGTTGAGTCACAAGGTTATAGATAATATGTAAACCTAATCCTGTTCCTCCTTTTCCTCTTTTTGTTGTAAAGAATGGCTCAAAAATTTGTTCTTGAATTTCTGATGACATTCCTTTTCCATTATCAATAAATTGGAAAATAATCGACGATTTGTACTCAAAGAAATTAATTCGAATATTTCCTCCTTTTCTTTCATCAAAACCATGAATTAATGAGTTTGTGATTAAACTGGTAACAATTCTAGAAAGACTTCCAGGGTAACTCGTAATTTCAAGCCCAGGATTTCCAGCAATCAATAAGTTAACATAAGATTTTTGAAGTTCAGGTTTTAATCCTACAATTACAGTGTCTAAATAACTGTGAACGTTAAAATATTGTAACTCCTCAATTGATTGGTGAACTGACACTTGTTTAAAATTATTAATCAAGTCTCGTGTTCGTTCTAAATTACTTTCAATGCTAGTTGCTAAGGATTGTGTTAGATCCATAAACTGAACAAGTTGTGATTTTTTAACTTTTTTATCAATGACAACACTTTTATAAATTGATTTTACTTCTTTTGTCAGATGAGAGGCCGCAGTCAATACCGTTCCAATTGGAGTATTCATTTCATGAGCAACACCAGCGACTAAAGCTCCTAATGATGCCATTTTTTCAGATTGAATCAAATCATTTTGAGTTTCTTTTAAAATGGTTAGGGTCACTGATAAATCATGATTAATTTTTTGGTATTGTTGTGTTCGGTCTTTTACTTTTGATTCTAATTCTTCATTGAGTTTTGCAACTTCTTTTGCTTGTGCATGTTTTTCTTTTGTTTCTTGAACAAGCATTAAGTGATTTTTAACCCTTGAAACTAACTCACCTTTCAAAAATGGTTTTGTTAAAAAATCATTTGCTCCTGATGCAAATCCTGTAATTAAATCTGCAATTTGATTCTTTGCTGTGATTAAAATAATAGGAAGTTCTGTAAGTGAATATTTTTTTCTAATTTCTTTACAGACATCAAACCCCATCATTTTAGGCATCATAATATCTAACAGTAGAAGGTCAGGTTTTCCATTTTTTTCAATTTCTTCTAATGCTTCAATACCATCTTTTGATTGGATGATCGTATATCCATGAACTGCAAGATGATTTGTAATAACTTGTAGATTAATTGCTTCATCATCTACAGCCAGAATTGTAAATGATTTTCCTTCTTGGGTATGAGATTTTGCTTCATATTTTGGTGCAATTACATGCATTGGAGTTTCTGATTTTTTAAAATCTAAAACTTTTGCAATTTGTGATGAATTTAGATTTGAATTGTTTGCTGACAGTGGAACTGAAAAGATGAATTTTGATCCTTGATTAACTTCAGATTCTACCCAAATTGTTCCACCATGAAGTTCAACAAGTTGCTTTGATATTGTTAATCCAATTCCAGTTCCTTGAAATTTACGTGTACTTGAACCATCAAGTTGTTCAAATGATTGAAAAATTAATGCTTGTTTTTCTTTTGGAATCCCTAAACCTGTATCTACAACAGAAACCTCAAGGAAATCATCTTTAATGATGGCACAAACTTCAATCTTTCCGTTTTCTGTAAATTTGATCGCATTCCCTATAAGATTATGCAGAACTTGAAGAATTCGATTTTCATCAACACGAATTAAAGGAAGATTTCGAGGCATCAAATTGTAAAGTTGAATTCCACTTTCTTTGGCAAGTGGTTTCGAAAGCATCAAAACAACATCAGTTAGTTCTCGAATACTGATGTTTGTTACATGAAGACCAATTGTATGATGTTTTAATTTTGAAAAATCTAATAAATCATTCACAAGGTTGGCTAAACGCCTTCCGCTGAAAACAATCATTTTTAAATTTTCAATGGTGTTGTGAAATAAATTCCCAGAAGAACCCTCAATTAATGACTCTGCAATTCCAATAATTCCATTTAATGGAGATCGTAATTCATGGGATGTATTGGCTAAAAATTCATCTTTAAGTTTATTTAAACGATCCCAGTTATCAATTAATTCATCTTTATAACGATTTGCCTCTTCAAGGTTTTTAAGCGATTCCTCATGATTTTTTATTGCTTCAATTTGTGCCTCATGTTTCTCTTGTTGGACTTGATGAATTCGTTCTCCAAGAGCAAGTGATAAAAGAAGCATTTGAATCACTGATCCAAATTGGATACTATAGGTTGTAAATGTATTATGAGGAAGAATGCTGGCATAACGTAACAAATAAATGATGCCACCAACTAAGAATCCTGACCAAGCAACAAAAAAGTACTTAAAATATAAGTTTTTTTGAGAAAGACTAAGTATTGATGCAATAAAAATGGTTATAAATGAAGCAAGCCCTAAAAGTACCATTGGAAAAATAAGAGTTTGATATTTTAGGAAAAAACCTAAAATTAAAAAACCCGTACTAATTGTAATGAGTACTTTAAATATAGAGTGAATTTTAGGAGAAAACTCTTTGGTTTGTAAAAAAAGTTGTGTGAAAAAAGAAATTGAAATTAGAAAACAGCAACCCAGAATTAATAATGCACGATTATTCCACCAAGATAAATTAGGCCAAAGATATTTATAGGCTAAACCATTTGATGTAAGCTGACATAAGGTATAAGTACTTATAAAGATAAGATAATATAGGTAGTTTTTATCTTTTAATTTTATATAAAACAAAAAACTGTAAAAAATTACGATTAAAGCAACTCCGTAGTAGAGTCCTAAAAGTAACTGCTCTGTGTTATTTTTCTCAATGAAAGCTTGAGGAGAATAAAGTTTTAAAGGTATTGCAAGAAAACCATCTGTTGTAATTTTAAAAAAAATAGATTTTTCTACATTAGTTTTTAACTTAATTGGAAAAATTAAATTTCGATGCTTGATGACCCGTTGAGAAAAAGGAAAGTGATCTCCCATAATTTTTGTATCAATCAGGGTTCCATTTTCTACATAATATGCTGTGACTTTATCTAAAAATGGATAATTAATTTCCAAAAACCATTTTTTTTGTTCTGAAGATTGGTTTTTTAAACGCAAATGTACCCAATAAGTAGTGTTAGGAAAACCAAAGCTATCTTTTCCTAATACCTTGAATTTTGATTGGATATTTGGTTTGTAAATTTCTTGAAAATTACGATTTTTTTGATCTTTGAAAACTGAGATTGAATCTTTTAAAATATAAATTTCTTTTTTATCAACAAGTTGAACTAGCGGTGTTGCCGCATAACTAGTTGATATAAAAAATAATAAAAAAGATAAAACTCCAAATAATAGGGAATTTGTTTTCAATTAAAACCTTTCAAGAATGACAAGGGAAATGAAACTTGAGTATAGTTTCAAATGATATGAAAAATTGAGGCCAGTTTACATCAATTTTTTTGAAAAAAGATAAAATGTAGAAAAAATATTGATTTGGAAGCTCTTTCTGTTCACTATGACTAGTTCTTTTCTTCGAACTTAAGGAGAATCTTCTTTAAAGATATATTATATCTAAAAAATAAGAAGTTTAATAGCTTAAAAATAGAGAATTTATTTAATTATTTTTGTTATTTTTTTTGTGTCTAAGTTTGTATTTCCTCCTAATATGTATAGGATTTTGATCATAAAATTATGATAAAAAGATTTGCTAAGATATTTTCCTTTTTCTTACTCCTTCAATTCCTATTGGTATCAACCAGTTTAGGAAGAACAAAGACAAATCTTGATCAGTTCCCTATTTTTCTTCCAAGCAAGCTTTCAACAAAGGAATATTATCGTATTGAACGATTAATTAATCGCTCTTATCCTTTTTTTAAAAGAAGACATCCTACTCCAAATAAAAAATTAGAGCGTTTTGTTCACTTTCTTTATACTTATCCACTAGCAAGTTCGATTCGTTTTAAACGAGATGTAATTATTTTAAAACGACAAAAGAGTGTCACAGAATTGCTTGAGTATATGTATAAAAGTCGTTGGTATCGAGAATATTTAACAAGAATTACTAATGATCCTGCTTATGAGTATATGGCAAGTAGAGGGTTAAGAATTTTTATGACCACTCATGTCGCATCTCATTATTTTGAAGTTCCGTTTCCTACTTTGTTCTGTTTGATTTTTCAAGAATCAAAGTTTGATTTTAAAGTGAATAGTTATACTGGAGCCATTGGTCTTGGTCAGTTAACTAGTATTGGAATGAGACAAATAAAGCGTCTTAGACGTTTCAAACGTTATGAAGGGCGATTACAAAATGCAACTCGATATTTAGGGCAAACTTATCATGATCCATTTATTCTAAAGTATTTAAGAAAACTTGGTTTTTATCCTAAATTTCCTGTTGTGGTTAAATTCCCTAAAAATATGGAGTATAATCTACCTCAATTAGAAAACTACTCAATTACAAGTGCTGTAGGTCGAGAACTCGTAAAAAGAGGGCATGATTATGGAAAAAATTTTAGTTTAGTCGAAAAAATGAATGATAAAGTAAGACGTGGTTATATGATTGCTGGTAAATATGCACCATTTCATGCCGCTTATGCAGATGTTTTATGGAAAACATATGGTCGACATTTAGGAAATGCTTACAATCCTGAAACTAGTATTTTCTATTCCGCAATTTTGATGCGTTATTATTATAATTATAATTGGAAAATTGGGCGAAGAAAAATTAGATTTCAACCCTCAGTTCGTTCCATTCTTGCAGCCTCTGCTTATAATCGTGGACAAAGTGTAGTGCGAAAATTTCTAAAAAGTTTGAAAACAGATTATCCAAAAATAAAATTTCACCGATTAAATGTTCACTCAATGAAGCGATATTTTACAAAAAACCGTTTTTATCGAGTATTAAAAGGAGATAAAATAGAAGCTGGTGAAATTGCATCTCATATCCAATCCATTTATCAATGTTCAGTAAAATTTAATAAAAAGCTAAATTAAGCTTCTTCTCTTTCCTGTTGTTTTTTCTTAGATTGTGCCTTAATCTCATCCGAAATTTGCAAGGGATAGCTCCTTGTTACAGTCCCCACATTTACTATTTCTTTTTCCCCGTACGAATCCCTTGATCTCTTGCTTGATATAGGCAACTGGAGTTTTTTTATGACAGGTAACGAAATTCGATCTGCGTTCATCCAATTTTTTGAGTCAGAAGGACATAAACATGTTCGTAGTTCTTCTCTTGTGCCTCACAATGATCCAACAATCCTGTTTACAAATGCAGGAATGAATCAATTTAAGGATTATTTTTTAGGAAACGAAGTTCCAGAATTTACAAGAGCCGTAACCTCTCAAAAAGTTGTTCGTGCTGGTGGAAAACACAATGATCTTGAAAATGTAGGAAGAACAGATAGGCATCATACTTTCTTTGAAATGCTAGGAAATTTTTCTTTTGGCGATTATTTCAAAGAAGATGCAATTACATATGCATGGAAATTTCTTACTGAAGTTCTGCAAGTACCACTTGATAAGTTGGTTATCTCTGTCTACAACGATGATCAAGAATCTTATGATATTTGGCACCAAAAAATGGGCGTTCCAGCAGATCGGATTGCTCGTTTAGGTGAAAAAGAGAATTTTTGGTCAATGGGTGATACTGGTCCTTGTGGCCCTTGTTCTGAAATTCATTTTGAAATGAATCCAGTTGAAGGAAAGACTACTCAACAGAGTCTTGAAGAAGATGATGATCGTTATCTTGAAATTTGGAATCTTGTATTCATGCAATTCAATCGGGATAGTAGTGGAAAATTAGATCCATTACCAAAACCAAGTATTGATACAGGAATGGGATTAGAGCGAATTGCGGCTGTAATGCAAAATGTTCAATCAAATTATGATTGTGATTTATTTCTTCCATTAGCTAAAACAATTGGAAATAAAGTTAAGCACCAATATGGAAGTAATGAAGAAACAGATGTTTCTTGTCGTGTAATCGCAGATCATCTTCGAGCTTCTACCTTTTTGATTGCAGACGGTGTTCTTCCTTCGAATGAAGGTCGTGGTTATGTATTACGTCGAATTATTCGAAGAGCAGCTAGACATGGAAAACAACTAGGCTATCAAACTCGATTCTTCTCAGATTTAGTTGATGACTTTGCTCCTATGATGAGTGGAAATTATCCAGAAATAGAAGAGTCTAGAGATTATGCAAAAATTATTTTAGGGCAAGAAGAGACTCGTTTTAGTGCAACTTTGAGTCAAGGTGTTCGAATTTTAGATGAGCTAATTGAAAATGCACAAAACGAAAAAGTACATGGTGCAGAAATCTTTAAGCTTTATGATACTTTTGGATTTCCAAATGATTTAGCTCAAGATATTTTAGAAGATCATAATTTAAGTTATGATCATAGTGAGTTTTCTACTGCAATGGAAGAGCAGAGAAAACGAGCTCAAGAAGCACAAAATACAAATAAAATTGATTTGAAAGTAAGCCAAGTTTACCTTGATTTAGTAAAAGAGTTTTCTGCTAATCAATTTACAGGGTATAAAGAATTTCAAACAGAAACAAAAATTCTTTCAATCCTAAAGGATGGAGTTGTTGCAACTGAGATTAAAAAAGGTGATCAAGTTGAAGTAATGCTTGAGAAAACGCCTTTCTATGCTGAATCTGGTGGGCAAGTTGGTGATACTGGAGAAATTACACATCAAGATTTTCGAATTCGTGTAACAGGTACAAATAGTCCAGTAGCTGGCTTGAACTTAAGTAAAGGTGAGATTGTTGATGTTGTAACTGAAACTGTTGCTGTTAAATTATCACAAGTGACTGCAACGCTTGATAGTGAAAACCGTCATGCAACTGAGTATAATCATACTACAACTCACTTGTTACAAGCAGCATTAAGAACTGTTCTTGGTGATCATGTTAAGCAAGCTGGTTCTTTAGTCAATCCAGAGAAACTTCGATTTGATTTCAGTCATTATGCTCCACTAACAAAAGAGCAAATTCGAGATATTGAAACTCTAGTTAATAAAAATATTCGTCTGAACCAAGTTGTAACCTCAGAAGAAATGGACTTTGATGAGGCTATTAAAACTGGAGCAATGGCTATTTTTGGTGAAAAATATGGTGACTCAGTTCGTGTGATTACTGCTGGAGATTCAAGTAAGGAATTCTGTGGTGGTTGCCATACTTCAAATACTGGAAATATTGGGCTATGTGTAGTGACTGCTGAAACTGCAATTCAGTCTGGAGTGAGACGACTTGAAGCTGTAACAGGCTCTGCTGCTGTAGAATATATGCAAGTAAACTTGGATCGAGTAGATCGAATTGCAAAGTTGCTAAAAACTTCACCTGTTGAAATCGATGAGCGAGTTGAAAGACTAGAAATTCAAGCAAAAGAAAAAGATAAAAAAATTGAAGAATTGCAAAAAGAGATTCAACAATTTGCAGCA
>JBNMNM010000140.1:0-7418 GCA_051275585.1 bacterium
GCAAGAGTTGCTTCGACCGCTTAATCCCAGAATCCCCCTAATTTATTGGGGGGAGTTTATCAATACAGGATCAATAACTAGGTTGTTTTCTAAACTCAGGGCGAAATAATAAATGACCTTTCTATTTTGTGCTAGCAATATTGTTTTTTTCCGTGATTTTTTATTGCTTCCTAGAAGCTTTTCCTATATTTCATTTAAAAATAAAGGCTAAGTTGAAAATGTAATCGCTGGTTAAGGTTTCTTAACGAGAGGAAAGTCCGGGCTTCATAGAGCATGGTGCTGGATAATGACCAGGGGAGGCAACTCCACGGAAAGTGCCACAGAAAATACACCGCCGATGGCTTTGATTTATCAAAGCACAGGTAAGGTTGAAATGGTAGGGTAAGAGCCTACCGCGGCAATGGTAACATTGCTGGCAGGGTAAACCCCACTTGAAGCAAGCTCAAATAGGACAGTGTTATAAAGGTCGCTCGCTGAGCTGTCGGGTAGAGTGCTTGAGGCGATTGGCAACAATCGTCCTAGATAAATGATTACAACTTTCACTTCGGTGGAAGGACAGGACCCGGCTTATTGACAACTTAGCTTTTATTCTCGATGTGCAATCGCTTTTTTGATTTTTGCAGCAGTCAACAATTTTTCTTTTGGATTATTTTTAGGACTTAGAATTTGACAACGTCCATTAAAATAAACTCCTTGTTCAATAGAAAATTGGCTTGTTCTTACTTCTCCCTCCAATACTCCTGGTAGACTCACTTTTACTAAGTCTTGAGCCTGAATATCTCCTTTTACAGCTCCATTTGAAATGATACTGTCAGCAATAATTTCAGCTTTAACTACAGCCATCTCACCAATGTAAATGGTTGATTCACCCTCAATCTTTCCTGCAACCTTGCCATCAATCCGAATACTTCCTTGAACATAAAGATTTCCTTTTAATTCAATACTTTCAGATAAAAAGCTTGTTGTTTTGGCTTCATTTGCAAGTTTCAAAATACCTCTTTTGACTTACTTTTTTAATAGAATCGTAAAAATTCGATTAAAATCTTCTTGATTATAATACTCAAGTTCAATTTTTCCTTTCTTACCTTTTTCTTTAATTTCAACTTTGGTTTGAAATAGTTCGGTAAGACGATTCTGATTGAGTTGAGTTTGTGGAGAAACAACGATTTCTTTTTTTTCTTTTGGTTTTGCATCTTGCAATTGTTTTACTAATTTTTCTGTTTCTCGAACAGAAAGCTCTTTTTGTAAAATTTGCTCACGAGCTTCATTTTGTAGTTCTTCTTGTTCTAAAGAAAGCAAGGCTCTGGCATGACCAACTGACAAAATACCATCATTAAGATCAACTTGTAACTGTTCAGGAAGTTGGAGTAACCGAATCAGATTTGTAATTGTAGAGCGACTTTTTCCAACACGTTGTGCTAGTTTTTCTTGAGTATAATCATGCTCTTTAAGTAAATCTCGATATGCTTTTGCTTCTTCTAGTGGATTGAGATCTTCTCTTTGAATATTCTCAATTAAAGCAATTTCAAGTAGATCTTTGTCTTCAAAATCTTTGCATATAATAGGAACTTTTTCTAATCCAGCTAACTTACAAGCACGAAGACGACGCTCTCCTGCAACAAGCTCATATTCTTTTTTCTTTGTTGGTGATTTACGAACAACGAGTGGTTGAATTACTCCTCGAATCTTAATTGATTGAGCTAATTCTTGTAATTTTTCAGTATCAAATTCAGTACGAGGTTGCTTTGGATTAACGGTAATCTTATGAATGGAACACTCAGAAATTACATTTTGAGAACCTTCCTCTGAAAGAATAAGTTCTTCTTCAATTGGCTTAAGCAGTGCACTTAGTCCTCTACCTAATGCTTTTCTTCCTTTTGCACTCACGCTGTAGCCTCTTTTTTATGTTTTTGAAGAATTTCTCTTGCCAACTTAATGTAACTCAAAGCTCCTGAGCAGTGTTTATCATATAAGAATACAGGTTTTCCAAATGATGGTGCTTCACTTAATCGAACATTTCGAGGAATATGAGTTTGAAAAAGGATCTCTGAGAAATGCTCTTTAACATCTTCAAGAACTTGCTTCGAAATATTATTTCGAGAATCAAACATCGTTGGAAGAATACCTTCAATTTTTAATTCTGGATTTAAAGAGTCTCGAATTAAATCAACTGTTCTCATTAATTGAGACATTCCTTCTAAGGCATAATATTCACATTGAAGCGGAACAAGAACACTCTTTGCGGCGGTAAGAGCATTGATTGTAAGCAAACCTAATGAAGGAGGACAATCAATAAAAATGTAGTCAAATTGAGCAGCCATTTTTTGAAGAAGAAGTTTTAGCTTCATTTCACGAGCAATCATTCCTACAAGTCCAATTTCAGCTCCACTTAAATCAACATTTGATGGAGCAATAAATAACTTTTTTAGAATTGTAGGACGTATAATTTCATCTAGTGATGTTCCATCAATGAGAGCGTGATACATATTTGTTTCACATTGCTCAGGTGGAATTCCTAATCCACTGGTTGTATTTCCTTGTGGATCAAGATCAAGAATAAGAACTTTTTTTTTGAGTAGAGCTAATGAGGCGGCTAAATTAATACAAGTGGTAGTTTTTCCAACTCCACCTTTTTGATTTGATATCGCAATGATTCTCGGCATATTGTACTTTTTTATTGGTTGCGGATTTTTGCAAGTCGAGTTTTTAATCTTCCAATGCGATGTTGAATCACTTTATAGAGAGTTTCATTCCGCTTTAAACGATATAGCATTTTTTTTGACTCTGCGAGTGCTTCTGTAAGTTGCCCTCGTTCTTCATAAATATCAGCAAGTCTCAATGCCGCAGGAAGAGATTTTCTTGAGTAGTTAAAACGTTTATCTGTTTCCTTAAATGTAAGTTCTGCTAATTTAATTTTTCCTTCTAAATAGTAAGAAAATCCAATTAAGTAATAACTATGTGCAAGGTACTTTGAATTGGGACGATTCACAATAAGATTTTTTAATTCCAAGCGAGTCGATTCATATTGTTTTAAATGGAAGTAGATTTTTGCCAACTTATATTGGTTTTGCTCCCATTGAATTCGTGAAATTTTTAACTGTTGGAGCTTATTATAAATCTTGATTGCTTTCCATTTAAATTCATCAGGTTGTGTTTCATAAATTTGAGCTAACTCAATCATTGAATTGTAATAATACTCAGATTTATTCACAAATGTTTTATTCAAAGAACGATAAAAGCGAATAGCTTGTTTGGGTTCTTTTAAATAATAATGATAAATTTTTGCGATCCAATAGAGAGAGTCATCAACTAAATGATGCTTAGGAAAGGCTTTGGTAAGAGCGATAAAATTTTGGATGGATTCATCGTATTTTTCTTTTTCCCAAAGTTTAAGGGCATAATCAAACATCCTTTTCCCTTCATCCTGCTGGCATGATGCAAGAGGAAAAGAAAGAGAAAGGATGATGATACAAAAAATACTATAACGAGCAACTCGATGAAGTAATTCCTTCATAAATTCTTTGGAAAGAAATCTAATAACTATTCTAGAGTGTTAGCTTCAGGAACCTCAGATTCATCAACAGTTTTGTTGTCCTCTTCGGTTTCTTGCTCGTCATTATTATCAGACTTTACAAGTTTGGCAATGGATACCACACTATCTTTTGATTTTAAATCAATCAGTTTAACACCTTGGGTAACTCGACCAGAAGTTCGGATTTGGCTTGTTTCTAAACGAATCAGTTTTCCACTTTTAGTAATAATGATTAACTCATCATCATCACTAACTAAAACCGTTCCAACAACAGAGCCTGTTTTCTCAGATTTTCTGAGGTTAAGAACTCCAACATTTCCACGACTACCTAAGCGGTATTGATCAACTTCTGTTTTCTTACCAATTCCTTTTTCAGTTACTGTTAATAGAGTTCCTTCACCAGAAACTACTTCCATTGAGATAACAGTATCAGAAACATCATTATCATCTACTTTTAGAGAGATTCCTTTACAACCACGAGTAACTCGTCCTTGTGTTCTTAATTTCTCTGATGGGAATTTTGTAGCCATTCCATTTTTTGTTGCAATGAAGATTAAATCTTCACTTTTACATAATCGAACACCAACTAAATGATCGTCATCATCAAAAATAATGGCTTTTGTTCCATTACTTCGAGCATTTTTATATACAGTCAAAGCTGATTTTTTGATGATTCCTTTCTTTGTGATCATCACAACAAAGCTTTCTTCATCGTACTCAGTAATTGGCAGACAAGATAAAATATGTTCGTTTTCATCAAGTGGAAGGATATTGATTATTGCTCGACCCTTTCCTATACGATGAGCAGAAGGAAGTTCATAAACTTTTTTCCAGTAAACTTTTCCAAGATTAGTAAAAATTAATAAAGTATCATGACTTGATGCAACAAACATTTGGCTAACAACATCTTCATCTTTTGTTGTCATTCCAATTTTTCCTTTTCCACCTCGACGTTGTGCTTGATAGGTTTCAAGAGGAGATCGTTTGATGTATCCTTCTTGACTTAGAGTCACAACCATTTCTTCAACAGGAATGAGATCTTCAGTATTAATGCTACTTGGAGCATTACTCATTTCTGTTCGTCGAGCTTCACCATATTGTTCTCGAACTTCTAACAACTCAGTCTTAATAATCTCTAGAACAAGTTTTTCTTGAGATAAAATTTCTTTGTATTGCTTAATATTAGCTTGTAAACCTTCTAATTCATCAATTAATTTATCTCGTTCTAATGCGGTTAATCGTTGTAATCGCATATCCAGAATTGCTTGTGATTGTTCTGGAGACAGAGAGTATTGTTGAATTAGATTTTCTTTTGCTTCTTTTCCACCTTTTGATGCACGAATTACTTTAACAACATCATCAATATTACCAAGAGCAATCTCTAAGCCTTCTAAAATATGTGCTCGTGCTTCTGCTTTTTTTAGATCAAATCGAGTTCTACGAATAATAACTTCGACTCGATGTTTGATAAAAAACTTAAGAATTTCAAGAATAGTTAAAACTCTAGGTTGATTATCAACGATAGCTAAAAGAGTGATTCCAACAGAAGTCTGCAATGATGTATGTTTGTAAAGATTTGCAGCAACGGCTTCTGTTTGTTCTCCACGCTTAAGTTCGATCACAACCCGCATTCCTTTTCGATCGGATTCATCACGAAGATCTTGAATTCCTTCTATTTTTTTATCTCGAACAAGGTCTGCAATTTTTTCAACAAGCCTTGCCTTGTTCACCATATATGGAAGCTCAGTAACAATGATAGCTTCTCGGTTTTGGCTGTTTTTAATATCTTCAAAGTGAACTTTAGCACGAACAGGAATAATTCCTTTTCCTGTTTTATACGCACTTTCAATTCCTGTTGTTCCTAGAATAATTCCACCAGTTGGGAAGTCAGGACCTTGAACATATTCCATGATTCCATCAACTGTTGCCTCTTTGTTGGCATCAATCACATATAATAAAGCACTAACAATTTCAGTTAGGTTATGTGGTGGAATGTTGGTCGCCATTCCAACTGCAATTCCTGTTGAGCCATTAACAAGCAAATTTGGAATTTTTGTTGGTAGAACTGTTGGCTCTTCTAAGGAACCATCATAATTTTCAACAAAATCAACAGTATCTTTTTCTAGATCGGCAAGAAATTCTTGAGTAATTTTTTGTAAACGAACTTCAGTATACCGCATTGCTGCTGGAGAATCTCCATCAATAGAACCAAAGTTACCTTGTCCATTCACTAACGGACAACGCATACTAAATGGTTGAGCAAGACGAACTGTTGCATCATATACTGCTGAATCACCATGTGGATGGTACTTACCAATCACTTCCCCTACAATCCTCGCAGATTTCATATAAGGGCGGTTATGTGCAACATTGAGGTCATGCATTGCATAAAGAACTCGACGATGTACTGGCTTTAAACCATCACGAACATCAGGTAATGCACGTCCAACAATTACGCTCATTGCATATTCAAGATACGCAGAACGCATCTTATCTTCAATATTTACTGAAGACTCAGATTCTTGGTAGGGTAATGTCATGGGTCAAATTATGGTGAGAAATGTTTCTAGAACACTAAATCAGCAGGTAAACTCTTCATTTGTAAATGAAGGCACATCCTATCTGAAAAACTAGGTTTTGTCATTAATAAATACTAGGTGTAAATATCTGTAATTAAAGAGTTTGTTTAATAAAATTAGAACCTAATAAAATGTATGATAACTTGATAAGATAGTTTTTTACGTTCTAGAGCTAATTAAAGTAGCTATCAGATGCTTTTTTTGTCTTAATAATATAGCGAATTCGTTTGGCCTCTTCAATTCTTGCCCTTGCTGTTTCAAAGGCCCATTCGTAAAATTCAGGGTAAGTAATATCAGTTTTTGCTCTGCCATAATTGAGATGTCCATCAGCCTCTTCAATACCAAAAAACTTTGCTCTTTGACGTACATATTCCACATTAAGAGCAATAATAGGTTCTTTGAATGAAGGACAAAAACAAAACATTCGATATACAAAACTAACCCATCCAAACTGCTCTAAAATTTCATAAAAATCGAAACGATATCGCCAATATTGAATTGATTCAATTAATTTTGCATTTTCTATTTGATGTTTCCAATGAATGTCTACAATTGGAACTAAAATTTCGTTCATTATACCTCTTTTTTAAGGTAAAATAAAGAATGTCGGCATTGTTTTTCAGTACACCATAAATTTAGCTTAAAGCCAATTAAATTCTACTTTTAGGGGGAAATGAGTATCCTTAAAATTTGGAAAAAATAACAAATATTTTTGTGATTAATCTAGATGAAGTGAAGCAGTTACCTCAAATGGTGCAGGTGTTGCTTGATCAACAATATTTTCATCAGTAAGAACAAAATTTTGATTTCGTAAAAAAGTAATCAAATTAATTCTAGAAGCTCACTTTTTTATGAATGAGTAGTTCACTTGGATTGTTTAAGGGAGAAAATGTGTGGCTGCATTTAAATTAGCAGGAAAAGCCGAAGTAATCGCATGGAAAGCAGAAAATTTACCAAATCCAAATGAATGGAAACAAATTAGGCAACAATCTTTGCTTGATGCTGAAAAAGTAAAGAAGCCAATCCGAGATCGTGTTTTGGATGATACAGGTTTATACTTACCTGATTGTGTCTTCACCTTTTGGGGATTTTGGAAAAGTCTTCCTGATGTACTTAAAGATTATTTATGGAATGTGATTAGTCCTTGTGGTGTATTTGATTTATTTGAAGAAAATGGACTTGATCGTAAAGTGGAAGAAGAACTTAATCTAAGTTTGCATTATCGTTATTATAATGATCCTCCTGAATTTTTTACCTTATTATATGGTGGAGGTGATGGGCTACATTATGGTCTATGGTATGATGAT
>JBNMNM010000141.1:0-7392 GCA_051275585.1 bacterium
ATTGTGCTTCGCTCGATGTTGCGGAACGCCTACCCACCACAGGGAGGAAATACAGCAGGATTAATGTTTGTTAAGAACTTAACCTTCTGGATGTTCTTGGCGTTTGCTTCGGTTGCATTTATTACCATAGCCCACATGATCTACTCTACTGTCACGAAATAATAGTGTTCCAATTAATTTCTTCTTGAAATCTATTAAATTTCTCTTAAAACTTGATATGAAGACTTTGAGAAGAAATTCAGAAGTTACTAGATAGCACTTGGTATTCATCAAAAGATGATCATGATTGGAATAGTACAGTTAACCTTAAGATAACACCAAATCCAAAACAATACAGACAAGTTTTAATGGAGGATTATATTTCAACAAATACAGATTTTGAGGAGGATGGTGAATTTATTGAAATCAGTGTTAAAAAAGCTGTGTTGCACTTTATCGAACGAGATTTCTTAAATAATCCTGAGTATGATGTTCCACGTTGGGAAAGATCTGAGGAAGATAACTAATTTAGTTAGAGTAAAGCAAGAAATCCTTTAAAACTTATTTTAAGAATATTTAAAGGATTTCTTGGTGGATCTTTAATTTAAAAACATAATTAAGTCTATATAGAGATATTCTATCTTCCATATAAATTGTATTTTATATTTTTTATATTTTTTATATATTTATCTTTCCATCATTTAATAATAATTAGAATAACTTGTTTAGTTAATCGGTTTTATTTAAGATCGCCCTATAGGTGACGATAATATCCATTATCTACACCTATAGGGATATACCCACTTTTCGTTATAATGGAGTCGATTATATACTTAATTAAGTATCAGACTATAAAAATAGCATAATAAACAGTACTCTCTTAAAATAAATATCTAAATAACACTCCTAGATTAAATATATACTCAAAAAGTTATTATACTTTTTGAATTTTAAGTGCAATGTAGAATAATCATCTATATAACCAATAAATGCGAACTAATTTACTTTTGCTTAAACTTAACAAATGCAGAGTATAACCGATCAATCCCTGTTTTAATTTTTTCAGGATTTAAATTTGAGTAACTCAAACGAAAATTAGGACTTGAATCTTGATTTAAGAGAAATACATTCCCTGGAACAAATACAACTCCTTCTTTCATCGCTTCTTGCAAAAAATCAGATGATGAGATTTCATCTGGTAACTGACACCATAAAAACATTCCTCCACTTGGATTCTCACATAAGATATCATTTTGAAAAACTTCTTGAAGATAGTAAAAAGCAAAATCTCTTTGTTTCTTATACTCATTCCTTATTTTCACTAAATGAGAGGCAAAGTCATAATTTTCAAGATAATGAGATAAAATCTTTTGTGATAAATGATTACTGTGTAAATCACAGGCCTGTTTTGCAATTACCAACTTTTGAATAATATCTTTATTTGTGTATATCCAACCTAAACGAAATCCTGGTGCAATCGTTTTTGAGAAGGAACCAAGCAAAATTTTATAATCATCCAAGTAATTACAAATTGGAGTATTTCTATTTTCTGTAAAAAATAAATCACCATAAGGATTATCTTCAACCAATAGACAAGAATACTTATTTAATAACTGAGCAACTTTCTTTCGTTTCTCATTAGAATAGGTAACTCCTGAAGGATTCTGAAAATCTGGAATTAAATATGCGAATTTTGGATTCTTCTTTTGTAATATTTGTTCTAACTCATCAATATCAATTCCATCAGGACATAACGAAATAGAATTCCATTCAGGTTCATACAAAGAAAAAGATTGAATTGCTCCAGAGTATGACGGCTTCTCAATAATTAATGAGTCACCTTGATTCAAAAAAACTTTTGCGATCAAATCAAATGCTTGTTGTGATCCATTCGTAATTAAAATTTCATCAGGTTCTACATTCCATCCAAAATTAAGATTGTATTGATTTGCAATCCATTCTCTTAAGCCTAGCTCTCCTTCTGTTGTAGTGTACTGTAAAACTTGTGCTCCATATTCTTCAAACACAGCTTGTGAAGACTGAGCAATATCTTGAACTGGGAATAAATTTGGATTTGGTAATCCCCCTGCAAAAGAGATCATTTCTGATTGCTCTGTTACTTTCAATATTTCACGAATCATTGATTGAGGAGTTTTTAAGATTCGATCTGAAAATTTTTCTCTCATTATATATACACGCAATTTATGTTTTCTTACATTTGGTACTATTTTTTGATGAACTTAATCACAGATGTAAGAAAAAACGTTCATTGCGTAAAATGAATTATATGCTATGTATTATTGCATAAAATGAAATACTCTAAAAATAGTGAATCACTTCAATTAGGACTATGGATTATCAAACGTTAAAAATATTCCTTCATTTATCAACAACACTGCACTTTGGAAAAACAAGTGAGGAGTGTTATTTGAGTCCATCAACTTTAAGTAGAATGATACAAAGATTAGAGGATTCAGTCGGATATAAATTATTCATCAGAAACAACCGAAAGGTCTCAATCACAAAAGAAGGCGAGTTATTTAAGGAGTACGCTCACAAGGCAATCGTAAGCTGGGACAACTTTCAAAATAAAATTCAAAACCAATCTACAAATTTAAAAGGAGAAATTAAATTATTTTGCTCTGTGACTGCCTGTTATAGTGTATTACCAACTATTTTACAAAATTTCAGAAAACTGTATCCTGAAATTAAAGTTAAAATTGAAATTGGAAATACATTTAATGCTTTTGAGAAAATCCGAACAAATTCAGTTGATGTAAGTGTTGCCGTTTTACCAGAAATTATTCCAGAAAATATTTTGATAAAAAAAATAACAAGTACACCTCTTGTTTTTTTTACATCAAAAGAGATGTCCAAAGAACACCTCAAAAAAATAGACTGGACAAATACACCAGTTATTTTGCCTCAAACAGGCATTATGAAAGATTATGCTTTACGTTGGTTTCAGCAAAAAAATATTGATCCAATTATTTATAGTCAAGTCGTCGGAAACGAAGCAATCCCAGCGTTGGTACACTTAGGATGCGGAATTGGAGTTGCCCCTAAAATGGTTATAGAGAACAGCCCTCTGCTGAATAAGTTATATTTTATGGATAATTTATCTAAAAATCTACCAACACTAGACATCGCAGTTTGCATTAATCAAAAAAAAATGGATTCTCCTTTAACTCAAGTTTATTGGAACTCGATCGCCTAAGAAAATTAAGTTTCATAAATTTTTAACTCGACCTATGCAGTAAAACCATTTATTCCTTTCAGTTGTATTTTATTTTGATTTCCTAATGTTTCATCTTGTGAAGCAATGTATTGAATTATATGAAGGAAGGATTTTTATGATGGCTCAATTTATAGATGGACTTATCCCTAGTGAATTTAAATCTGATTTAAACACTTATCTCTCTGCACGGTTAATGATTAATTTTTCATTAGCAATTGCATTTGTAAATTTTGTTTATATTGGACAGTTCTTTTCTCTTGATTTTGCTCAAGGAGCCTTCTCTTCAGCAATGTGCGGTTTAGTTGTATTAAGTCTTCCATTTATAATGAAAGCAACTAAATCTATTTTTTTACCTACACACCTTTTTGGAATTCTTCTCTGCACTTTCCTTACCTATATTACTTATTATACTGGCGGATTTCACTCTATTGCTATCTATTGGTATGGATTAATTCCGATGGTAATCGGATTATTGACTGGATCTAAAAATGGTTGGATATGGACTGGAATTATTTTTATTGTTGTTGCCTTTTTTATAATTTTATCTACTGAGTATAATTATTCATTTCCAAATATTGTCCCTAAAGAGAAACAAACAGCAGATAAAGCCATTGGTCTTATTATTTTAACTTCCTCTTTAGCTATACTTTCTCAAGTGTTTATAACTTCTAAAAATAAAGCTTTTCGTTCTTTTCAAGAGTCAAAAGAGCATGCTGAAGAAATTACAAAAAATTTAGAATCAGTAATGCAAGAAATTGCTAGTAGCTCTAAAGAGGTTGCAGAAAGTGCTGAAAGTTCTGATGCCACTAGTAAAGAGATGCAAATTGCTTCTGATAAAATTGCAGAAACAACAGATCGAGGAGTACATCATTTACAAGAAATGCTTTCTACTGTTCAACAATTAACTCAATCATTTACAGAAACAACACAACAAGTTCAACAAATCCAAGCGAATACAAAAACAGCTCAAAAAAATGCAAGTGAAGGAATTAAGGCTATTCAATTAACAAATGAATCCATTCATAAAATTGAAGATAGTAGTCATAAAATAACTGGAATTATTCAAGTTATTACTGGTATTGCAAACCAAACGAACTTACTTTCTTTAAATGCAGCAATTGAGGCAGCAAAAGCAGGAGATTTAGGAAAAGGTTTTGCTGTTGTTGCTGAAGAGGTTCGAAACTTAGCTGAACGAAGTAATAAATCAGTAACTGAAATTCAGGAACTTATTGAAGTTAGTAGTCGTAATGTAGAAGAAAGTAACCATGTTATTAGTGATACCGCAAATACATTAAAACAAATTATTACGCATGTAGACGAAATTTCAACACAGATTAATGATGTTACTGGAAATGTAATTCAACAAGATCAGATGCTACGAAGTATTTCCTCTCCACTCCAACAGGTTTTTGAGGATAGTGAAACGGTTGCAACAGCAGCAGAGGAATTATCTGTAACAAATACATTAGTATCCAAAAGTACGGAAAAGCTTCATGAGTTAACAGAAAGACTTAATTCTCAAGTTGCAATTTATCGAACTTAATTTTAGATAAAAATAGTAGTACTAAACAATAATATTATCGAATAAGGTAATGTACTTTATTCGATAAAAATTTCAATTCCAATGTAACAATTATGATTAAAGTTCTACTTCCTCTACTCGCTATTGGTGCTATTATTTATTACTTATTCCATAAGTTATTTGGTAAAAACAAAAGTACTAAAAAAATAGCTTCAACGATATTTACATCAACTATTAGTCCCTCAGATTATCGAGTGAGAGGAGAAATATTATCCTTAAGGATAAGCATTGGAGCATTAGCACTCTCTATGTTTTTTCTTAGCAGTATTACGTTTGGAATTTTTTTTCTTTTTATTTTATATGGATTTATTTCTATCTATTTTCATCAAACCCAACTTTTGGGTTCAGCAATTCAAATTACTCCAACACAACTACCCAAAATCTATCTTGCAGCAGAAACCGCAGCAAATCGACTTTCAATGCCATTACCTGATATTTTTGTAGTTCAAAGTCCTGAGCTTAATGCTTATGCTATTGGTGTATTTGGTCGGAAAAGTGTTGTTTTGCATTCAGCATTAGTTGAAGCATTAAATCATAATGAATTAATTTCTGTGATTGGCCATGAGTTTTCTCATATTAAATGTGGTCATACACAATGGATTATTTTAACTTCAGGACAATCGGCAATTCGAATTCCACTTGTATCATATTTAATTCAAGGCATTTTTTTATCATGGTCTAGAAAGGCTGAGTACACTTGTGACCGAGGAGGATTAATTGCCTGTCAAGATATTCAAGCAGCTGTAGGAGCATTATCAAAGATAACCGTTGGAGAAAAGTTATATCAAGAATTAGATTTTCAACAAATCTCTCAACAAACAAAAAATTTCAAACAAAATCAATTTTCTAAGTTTACAGAAATATTCTCAACTCATCCTTTTGTAATGAACCGATTACAAGCATTAATTGAATTCCATAAAAGTAAAAAATATACAGATATAATTAAGTAAAAACTGGCAAGCAAACACATCTAATTACTTATAATATAAATGAAACAAAAAAAAACAAAATTCCTTTTGCCCATATCTGTAGGAGTTTTCCTTTTATTTATTAGTATAACATTAGCTCTATTTTCAATTTTGACATGGCGTAATTACCATGAAAACTCAAAATTGATGTTAAAAACAGCCAGTAAATTAATGGGAAAGACGAGTGAAAAAGTAACTCAGAAAATTAATCTTATTTTTGAACCTTTATTTGTATTGGGAGAAATTACCACTCAGCTAAATGATATTAGTACTCCTTTAAATTTTCATCTTCATCCACTTTCAAAATACTTAATGAATATTATTGAGCAATATCCTCAAATATTTGCTGTTTATATGGGATACGATAATGCTCGATTCTACAAAATTATTTCAATGCAAGGAAGTGCAGGAAAAAGAACAGGAAAAAGAATTCATGCTCCGAAAGAAACACATTTTTCGATTATGCAACAATTTTTTACTAAATCTGGAAAAAAAGTACAACTTTGGCAGTTCCTGAATAAGGATCGATTAATTATTGGTTCATGGGTAAATGATAAAAATATTACTTATGATCCACGAAGTCGACCTTGGTATAAAATTGCAATTAATACAGATGTCATTCGAAAAACAAAGCCTTATATTTATAGTAACCTTCAAGAACCTGGAGTAACTCTCTCAAAAAGATTTGATGGTTCTCTTAATGGTGTTTTTGGTGTTGATATTACTCTTTCAAATATCTCTAATTTCTTAAAAAAACAAAAAATTACACCCTCCACAAAAATGTTATTTTTTAATCGAGAGGGTTTGGTTACAGCTCATCCCGATATAAAAAAGATGATTGTGGATAATGGCTATAGTATCAAAGAACAAATTAAAAGAAATATGTCTTTAAAACTAAGTCATATTGAAGACTTGAAAGATGAAACGATCTCAGCAATTTATAATAAATTTAAAACTAACCCTGAATCATTCAAAAATCCTTTAATTTTTTCAATAAAAAAGGTTGATTACATTGCTCAAATCACAAGAATTCCTTCTAAATATGGTACAGAGGAATTCTTCCTGATGATTACTCCTGCAAAAGAAGTGGTTGAACCAATTACTAAACTCCATCAACAAAACTTGATTTTTTCATTAATTTTATTGATTTGTTTAATTCCTTTTATGTTTTATCTATCCAGAAAGGTTTCACAACCAATTATGAATTTAGTTCGAGAAGCAAATAAAATTCGTGATTTCGATTTAGAGCAAACCTTTCAAGATAAGTCTAATATTAAAGAGTTTCGTATTCTTGCAAAATCAGTCAATACAATGAAACATAGTTTAGAAGTTTTTGGTCGATATGTACCAAAAGCATTGATTCAACAAATGATTCAATCAGGTATTGATCCACAATTAGGAGGAGAGAAAAAACCGTTAACAATCATGTTTACTGACATTGCCAATTTTACAAGTACATCTGAAATTTTAAAACCTGAAGAATTGATGTTACTTACATCTGATTATTTCAAAGATATGAGCCGTGCAATTATTAACAATCATGGTACGATTGATAAATATATTGGTGATGCCATTATGGCTTTTTGGAATGCCCCAATGGATGATGCTGACCACACATTGCATGC